>NZ_JCANUT010000045.1:0-1936 GCF_059569095.1 Propionivibrio pelophilus DSM 12018
TCATGACCTCAACTTCTCGAACCGCCCGGTGCGGACCCGCATGCCGGGTGGTGTGGCAGGGGCGCAGCCTATAAGGGCTGCCCCCTATGCCGATTAGGGGAAGGAAAGATTCAGACGCGAGCCGTACGATTATTCCCGAAAACGAGGCTCAAGCCGGCCATACCGATGATCAGCATGCCGACGATCGACATCCGGTCAGGGAAGTGACCGAAAACCATCCAGCCGAGCAGCATGGCCCAAACGATCTGGAGGTACAACATCGGCGCCAGGCGCGATGCCGGCGATTCGTGAAAAGCGCGTATCAGCAGGAAATGCCCGGCACCGCCGTACATCCCCAGCGAGAGGATCAGCACCGCCTGTTTCAGCGTCGGCACCGTGTCGGTCCAGAACATCGGCAGGAACAGCGACATGATGAACGTCCCGACCAGCGCCAGATAGAACAGCTGGCGCATCGGCGGTTCGGTGGCGGCAAGCTTGCGTGTCAGAATCTGGTAGAGCGAATAACAGAGCGCCGCACCGAGCGCATAGACCACGCCGATTCCGTCCATGTAACCGCTCGGGCGGGCAATCAGCAACACCCCGGCCAACCCCGCCACCGTCGACAACCAGCTGCGCAAACGGATTTTCTCGCCAAGCATTGGCCCGGCCAGCAGCGCCACCAGCAAGGGGGTAATGAACACCAGCGCGGTCGTCTCGGCCAGCGGCAGGGTACGGAACGCCAGCAGGCCGAGCATCGTGCTGGCCACCTGCATGCTCCCGCGCAGGATCATCATCCCCGGCCGCGACGTCGCCACGATTTCCCGCCCCATGCCGGGCGCCACGGTCGCCAGCATGAACACCAATTGCGTCACGTAACGCACCCAGACCAGCAACGGAACGGCAAAGTAGGCAGACATGTACTTCGCGGTGGCATCGGAAATGGCGAAGATCAGCAACGCCACGGGAAACAGGAGGAAACCGGAGAGATTCTTGATATTCACGGGAAAACGAGATCAACACGAGGGAGGGACGGAATCTTTCTAACGCGCGAACGCGGTGAACGGATGACACGCCTGCGCGACAGGCTGCCATCCGTCAGTACGAACGCTTTATCGCAGGATGTCCTGAATCGCGTCGACGACCATCGAGCTACCGACGGCAATCATCAGCACGTCGCCGGCTACCTGCACATAACGGTGCCCGACGGGAGGCACCGGCAAGCGGACGAGCAGATCATGTGGCAGATCGTGATAGACGACATCGCGCGGCAGCGGCTGCCCCATCGCCCATTTCTTGGCCTGGCCCGGCGGCATACAGCCGTTGCCCTTCTTTGCCAGCCCGGGCGGACACTTCCCGCCTTTTGCCTGTGCGCCGTAGTAATCCCGCACGACGTACCGTTCCTGCTCGCCAAAGCGAAACTCGACACGCTTGCGGTCGTTTTTCGACGGAGCGGAGGCGCGGCCATCGTGCCGCGATTCGACACGCTCGACACGTTCGGGACGCCCCTTGTTGCCCGGCCCCTTCTCTTTTTCATGCTTGCCCCCCTTTTCCGCAAGAACGGCGGCCGGCGCCAGGAAAACGGCCACGGCAAGTGCAACCACCAAAGATTTCAGCGACTTCATGGGAACCTCACTCAAGAACGTGGAAGACCACGGAATTTTACCCGCGTTGACGAGCGAAGCGCCGGAGGGACGAACCCAGAGTATTCCCACCCTGTCTTTTAAGTGGACACGATCTTCCCGGGCTAACTCCTCAATTTACAGATCCCGGGAGCGAGTCAGTTCGGCGGGTCACGTTAGGTTGCGGGGTCGAGCCACCAAAAAATTGCACGACCTCTTCCCGCTGCCTTCCGCCCCGTAGTTTCTTTCATCATCAGGGGTGGCGAGTCGCAATCACCGTTAGGAAGTAAAAAAGCCCTCGAGCTGGATAGCTGGAGGGCTTTTTTGTTGGGGAGCCT
>NZ_JCANUT010000045.1:1946-10006 GCF_059569095.1 Propionivibrio pelophilus DSM 12018
CTCATGACCTCAACTTCTCGAACCGCCCGGTGCGGACCCGCATGCCGGGTGGTGTGGCAGGGGCGCAGCCTATAAGGGCTGCCCCCTATGCCGATAGTAGGAAAATAGTAGGAAAGTTGCGGATTATTTCGCTTTTTCCCGACGCAACAAAGTAGAAACCAACTCTCGCGCAACTGTCTGGTTGGCTTCGTTTAGCTTCCGGAAATCCGCAAGCGTAAACGTCCCTACACACGTGCCAAGAACTTGATGAAGGCCGGACGGGTGGAAGAGCGGGTATTTCGCTCGGCCTTCAACCAACGTGGGCCGTGGTGGAACAGTGGCGCAAGCCACATGAACCAGGCGTTCCCGAAGTCCTTCTTTGATCGATTAGGTCTGGTGTCGCTGCTCGATACGATGCGACGTCTCCAGTGTGTTCAATGAACCGCCGGATGCGGAACCGCACGTCCGGTGGTGTGAGAGGGCGACGGGGGTGGCCCCGTCCCCTACTCGATCCAGTAAAGAAGAGCTGCATGGAACGCGTTGGGCAGTTGCGATCTTCGACGTTATTTTTCTTTACAACTTATATTTTGTAAAAGTAATATACAGACTATGGGCTGTATATTACTTTTACAGCCTTTGGGCTGTTAAATGCCAAGTTCGCAATTGGAGGCAACGGTGAGTTATCCCATCAAAACGCTCAGCCAACTCCCCCTTATCCTTAAGGGATTCCGCAAGGAAAAGCACCTGACCCAGGCTGCCATGGGTGAAAAACTGGGGATCACCCAGCAAAGCTATGCCGCTTTTGAAGCCAATCCCGCCGTGGCAACGCTCGACAGACTGTTCGTGGTACTGCGCCTGCTAGATGTTGAGATTTCGCTGGATCAAGTGACTCGTGCCTCAGGCACAACAATTGAGCCGTCAGTCAGTCAAGCATTTGCTCCCGCGTCTAAAGCGAGCGGCCAGAAAACTCTCAAGGCTACCGGCGGCGTAGCAGTCACGAAGAAGAAGGCACCAGCCACACCCAAGGCCAACCGTATCGTTGCTCCTATGAGAAAGAAGGAGAGTTGGTAACCATGGGACGCCGTACGAAGACGCTTAAGCTGAACATCTGGATGAACGGCATTCCGGTCGGCTATTGGGAGTCCTCTCGACAGGGCGAACGCCTCGGGTACTTCGATGACTGGCTCACGGACGAACAGTCTCGTCCATTGTCGTTATCGTTGCCGTTCCTGCCCGGCAATACACCCTACCAAGGGGATGTCGTTACGGACTATTTTGATAACCTTTTGCCCGACAGCGATGCCATTCGTCGGCGTCTGGCGCAACGTCACCAGGCAGGAGGCATTGATGCCTTCCAACTACTGGCGAAAGTGGGCCGGGACTGCGTTGGCGCATTGCAATTGCTCCCCGAAGATGAAGCTCCTTCGGACGTGTACGAAATAAACGGCGAGGCATTAACGACGGCAGAGGTCGCCCAACGACTGCGTAGCGCCACGTCTAACCAACCGCTGGGCCAACAGGATCACGAGGAAGACTTGCGCCTGTCTATCGCGGGGGCGCAGGAAAAAACGGCCCTGTTGCGTCATCAGGGCCAGTGGCTTCTTCCACATGGAAGTACGCCAACCACGCACATCTTCAAACTTCCGATGGGCTTGGTAGGCCATATGCAGGCCGATATGCGCACCTCGGTAGAAAACGAGTGGCTGTGCTCAAAAGTCATAGAGGCTTACGGAATTCCGGTCGCACGTTGCGAGGTCACCCATTTCGAAGAGCAGAAAGCTTTGGTCGTCGAGCGATTCGACCGCACCTTGGCGAGCGATGGAAGCTGGATCATTCGACTGCCACAGGAGGACATGTGTCAGGCAACGGCAACGTCACCGTTACGCAAATATCAGTCCGACGGTGGTCCCGGCATTGCGCGGATCATGGATCTACTGTTGGGGTCGGATAACGCTGAGCAGGACCGGAATCTTTTCTTCAAGACCCAGATCATCTTTTGGATCTTGGCGGCAACCGATGGTCACGGAAAGAATTTCAGCATAGCCCATCTTGCCGGTGGTCGTTACCGCGCCACACCAATCTATGACGTACTTTCCGCCCATCCCGTCATTGGGAAGGGAAAGAACCAGATCTCGCCCCACAAAGCCAAGCTGGCGATGGCCGTACGAGGCAGCACCAATTGCTATCTGATCGATAAAATCCAGCGCAGGCATTGGATCGCACAGGCGCAGCAGGTTGGACTCGGAGCCAAAGTCGGGGAACAGTTGATTGAAGAGGTCATCGTGAGTGCCACATCCGTGATCGATGAAGTGGGTAAGTTGCTACCCGATGGCTTTCCGATGGATGTAGCTGATGCCATCTTCAGCGGGATGCGCAGGCAGTCAGCCAGATTGGCTACAGCAGGCTGAATCGTTCACACAGGGCAGAGCCCCGTCTGTATGCAGAAATCGACGAAAACACGGTGTTTTTGCTTATGACCGGGGAGCAAGATTTCCGAGCCTACGGTACAGTAGCGGTAGAGACATCAGGTGCGACCGGCTTCGCCAAACTACGCTAACTTACTGTCGCATAAGTACTTTTGACTGTTTTAGTCTACGCTCACCTTCGCCCTGGCTTTTTTGCGTCTACATCGCCAGATACAGTGCGAGCGGGATGAATACGATCGAGGCGATATTGCCGACGACGACGATGGCCGAGACCAGACCGGGGTCTTGATCGTAGCGTTCGGCGAAGATGTAGTTCATCACCGCCGGCGGCAGGGCGGCATAGAGCAGGAGAACGCCTTTCATCGGCGCGCTCATCGGCAGGATCTGGACGAGTGGCCAGGCGATGAGCAGGCCGGAGAGCGGGCAGAGAATCGCGCCGACGATGCCGATGCTCCAGCGCTCAACACGGAACTGGGCGAAGCCGACGCCGACCGTGAACAGGCCCAGCGGGATGGCCGCGTCGCCGAGCATCTTGGTGCTGGCGGCGAGCCAGTCCGGCAGGGTGAAGCCGATCAGGCTGGAGACGATGCCGCCGATCATTGCCCAGAGCATCGGGCCGCGCAGGATGCCTTTTACGCTGACGTGCGGCGCGCAGAAGCGGATGCCGATGGAGAAGTGCACCAGGCTGAAGGCCATGAACAGCGATACGGCCGCCGGCAGCATCTCCGGGCCGAAGGCGAACAGGGTCAGTGGCAGGCCCATGTTGGCGACGTTGGTGAACATCATCGACGGGATGAAGGCGTAGCGGTTGTAGTTCAGTAACCGGGCGGCCCACCAGGCGATGAGTCCCGAGCCGGCGAGCACGGCCAGTCCGCCGCCGATCAGCGGCAGGTAGTCGAGAATGTGAAAATCCTTCGAGGCCATCGCCGTGTAGATCAGCAGTGGGTAGAGCATGTCGGTGCTCAGGCGGTTGACCACGCTCAGGTCGGGCTGCTTGAGCTTGGCGTAGGCGAAGCCAAACGCCGAGATGATCAGCACGGGGGTGATGATCCCGATGATTCGGATGACGAGTTCCATGGAGATTCGGGGATAATTGGATTGGCTAGATGGCCAGTCCGGTTTTTCGGTGGGGATGCCCGCGGACAGGCCGACAGTCTACCTTACCCAGCCTGGTTTGGCTGCCCTGAATACGTTGAAATGCCGGGGTTTCCCGGCTGCCGGAGCAGGAGTGTCGTTTCTTTGAAACAAGGAGGGATCGAATGAGTGTGATGAGCGGAATGGCGGGAACGATCGGATTCGGATTGGTCGGCACGGGGGTGATTGCCCACAACCATGCGCAGGCGATCCAGGCGCTGGCGCATCAATACGATTTGAAGCTGGCTGGCGTGCTGGGGCGCAGCGAGGAGAAGGCGCGCGAGTTCGCTGCGCGGTATGCGATACCGCTGGTCTCGACCGATCCGGCGACATTTTTTGCGCAACCAGAAATCCAGGTGGTCTGCATCCTGACGCCCAGCGGCCTGCATCTGGAGCCGGCGCTGCAGGCGATCCATGCCGGGAAGCACCTGCTCGTCGAGAAACCGCAGGAAATTAACCTGGAGCGCGTCGATGCGATGCTCGACGCGGCCGATGCGGCGGGTGTCAGCGTCGAGTGCATTTTTCAGGCGCGCTTCACCGAGGGGGCGCGGGCGCTCAAGGCGGCTTTGGAAACCGGACGCTTTGGCCGGCTGTGTCTGTGCAGCGCGTACATCAAGTGGCATCGCAGCGCGCAGTATTACGCCGGCTGGAAGGGGACATTGAACATCGATGGCGGCGGGGCGGTGATCAACCAGTCGATCCACGCCATCGATCTGTTGCAATGGCTGGTCGGTATGCCGGCCGACATCTTCGCCTGGAAAACGCGCCGGGTGCATCTGGGTATCGAGGCCGAGGATACCGCCTGCGCTACGCTGCGCTTTCCTGACGGCGCGATGGGCTCGATCGAGGCGACGACCGCGGCCTGGCCGGGCTGGGAACGGCGGATCGAAATCTGCGGCGAATTCGGCTCGGTGGCGCTGGAGGACGAGAAGGTCGTGCGCTGGGATTTTCGCGACTCACGCCCGGAGGATGCGGAAATCGTGGCGCAGGCGGCCAAGAATACGGCCAGCACCGGCGCGGGTGCGTCGAACATCATCGGCTTCGAAGGCCACCAGCGGCAGATCGAGCAGATGGTGATTGCGTTGCGCAACGGCGCGCCGATGCCGATCGGCGGGCGCGCCGCGCGCAACTCGGTGGCGCTGGTGCGCGCCCTGTACGATTCGGCCGAGCAGGGTCGGCCGGTCGGGATCGGCGAAATTCAGCGATAGCGGTTGATCAGGTCGCGCGACGCCTGCGCCGCCAGGCGTGACGCCTGCGCGTAATTTTCGTCCTTGCCCGCGTAAAGGACGGCGCGTGAATTGTTGATGATCAGCCCGGTGCCGGCGGCCGTGCGTCCGGCCTTGAGCGTTGCCTCGACGTCGCCGCCCTGGGCGCCGATGCCGGGAACCAGCAGCGGCAGGTCGCCGACGATTTCGCGCACCCGGGCGATTTCGCCGGGGAAGGTGGCGCCGACGACCAGCGCGCATTGCCCGGTGGTGTTCCACTTGGTCGCCACGAGCTCGGCGACGTGCTCGTACAGCTTCTTGCCGCCGACGTCGAGGAACTGCAGGTCGCTGCCGCCAGGGTTGGAGGTGCGACAGAGCAGGATTACGCCCTTGTCCGGGTAGGCCAGGTACGGATCGACCGAGTCCTTGCCCATGTACGGATTCACCGTGATCGCGTCGGCCCGGTAGCGCTCGAAGATCTCGACGGCGTACTGCTCGGCGGTGCTGCCGATGTCGCCACGCTTGGCGTCGAGGATCACCGGGACGCCGGGGTGGTTGGCGTGGATGTGGGCGATCAGCGCTTCGAGCTGGTCCTCGGCGCGGTGTGCGGCGAAGTAGGCGATCTGCGGCTTGAAGCAGCAGACGAGGTCGGCGGTCGCGTCGGCGATCGCCTTGCAGAATTCGAAAATGGCGTCGGGCTTGCCCTTGAGATGCGCGGGAAACTTCGCCGGGTCAGGGTCGAGACCGACGCAGAGCAGGGAGTCGTTCTTCTGCCAGGTGGCGGCGAGGGCTTGGGTAAAGGTCATCTTGGTTCCTTGGATGCGGACAGGCGCGAAAACGCTATTTTCGCATCAGGACCACTGTTGAAGCTATGCGCGGAGTCATGCGCGCGGCGATGTGGCGCGATAATTGCGCTTTGATCCGCTCCTGCCTTTTCGATGGGCTTCCCCGATGCCTGAGACATTCTCGCTCGATATCATCCTGCACAACGCCGAAAGCTACACGGCGATTGCCATCTTCGTCTTTACCTACCTGTTCATCGCCGTCGGCAAGTTGCCGGGGTATCACCTGGATCGTGCCGGTGCCGCCCTGCTCGGCGCGAGTCTGATGGTCTGGCTGGGCGTCCTGTCGCTTGAGGAAGCTTTCGCCGCGATCGATTTCAACACCATCGCACTGCTGCTGGGCATGATGATCGTCGTCGCCAATCTGCGCCTGTCGGGGTTCTTCGGGCTGGTCAATGAATGGGTGGTGGTACGCGCGCACCATCCGTTGCTTCTGCTCACGGCCATCGTCGTGCTGGCCGGCCTGTTCTCCGCGTTTCTGGTCAACGACACGATCTGCGTGGTGATGACGCCGCTTGTTCTCGATGTCACCCTGCGCCTCAAGCGCAATCCGGTGCCGTACCTGCTGGCGGTGGCCTTGGCTTCGAACGTCGGCAGCGTCGCGACGATCACCGGCAATCCGCAGAACATGATCGTCGGCAGTCTGTCGCGCATCCACTACGGCACTTTTACCATCGCGCTTGCGCCCGTGGCCTTGGCCGGGATGTTGCTGACGGTCGCGATGATCGCGCTGATCTATCGCGAGGAATTCCTGCATCGCCAGAGGTTCCCGGCCAGTGTGTCGCGGCCGGTGCGCTACTTGCAGCCGGTGGTCATCAAGTCGCTGCTGGTCATGGTAGTGATGGTCGCTATGTTCTTCAGCGGACATCCGGTGGCCAAGGTGGCCATCATCGGTGGGGCGTACATGTTGTTCACCCGCCGCATCAAGGCGCACAAGGTTTATCGCGAAATCGACTGGCCGCTGCTGGTGATGTTTGCCGGGCTGTTCATCGTCGTTGCCGCATTCGAGCGCGTGGCCGTTACGCCCGGCGTGATCGCGGCGGTGGCGCGCCAGCATCTGGACGACGTGGCCGTACTGTCGACGGTCACCGCGGTACTGTCGAACCTGGTAAGCAACGTGCCGGCGGTGCTGATGCTCAAACCCTTCGTGAGTAACCTGGCCGATCCCCAGAGTGCCTGGCTGGCCGTGGCGATGGCGTCCACGCTGGCGGGAAATTTCACGCTGGTCGGTTCGGTCGCCAACCTGATTGTCGCTCAGCGCGCCCAGAGCGCCGGCGTAACGATCAGTTTCTGGGCCTATTTCAAGGTCGGCGCGCCGCTGACGGTGGCGACGATCCTGTTCGGCATCTGGTGGCTCTGAGGAAATGGCGAGGAGGCTTTGCGGCCGGTCGTCTCAGTGCTGGACGGCCGGCCGAAAAACCCCCTCGCCGCCGTTGCGGCGCGTGCCTCGCACGGTGTGGATCAGCGTCATGGCGTCCTGTCGCCGTCTGGCCTTTTCCGTTTTCTGATGGGCGCCGGCGCGGCGGAACTTCGCCGCGGCGACAAAGGGGTTGCGGGGTTTCTTTTGCATGGGCAGGGCCTTTCATTCAACGGCTTCGAGAAGCCGGGGGTTGTCGTTGAAGCGGTTCACGTGTGGCGTGAAGTCGGGAAGGATGCGCTCATAGCTCTCGGACATCAAGGGCGACGAGATCATGAAGTCGGCTGTCGCGCGGTTGCAGGCCACCGGGATGTTCCAGACGACGGCCAGGCGGAGCAGGGCCTTGACGTCCGGATCGTGCGGCTGCGGCTCCAGCGGGTCCCAGAAGAACAGGATGAAGTCGATTTCGCCTTCGGCGACCTTCGCTCCGATCTGCTGGTCGCCGCCCAGCGGGCCGCTGCGCAGCTTTTCGATCTTCGTCTCGAGCGCGAGTTCGAGCAGCGTGCCGGTGGTGCCGGTCGCGCAGAGTTTGTGTTGCACGAGCAGGTCACGGTTGTATTGGGCCCATTCCAGCAAGTCCTTCTTCTTGTTGTCGTGGGCGACGAGCGCAATGCGCTTGCGCGAAGCGATGGGGAGGGCGTTCGGTTTCATGAGGGTCACTCCAGTCAAGTGAAGACGGACACATCATTGCCCCGGAACTGGCGACGGTGGTGGCTGTTTTTGTGACGCGCTGTCACGCCATGTACAAAAAAATCCCGGCCGCAGCCGGGATTCGTTCCATGTGCGCCCGGCACGGGCGCACTCCTGCGGGTGCAAGTCCCGCCGTGAGTTGATCACCGCGAACGAAGTGAAGCGCAACTGCGTGAGGGCGACCGAGCGTGGGGAGGAAGCGTGGATCGTAATCTGCGAGCCGATGGACAAGAACCGGATAGAAGGCGCTGCCGAGCAGGGCGAGCGGGCATGGAACCGCAAAGCTCTCGTGATCAAGGCGAAGCGGCGTAAATTCGGCGGTTGTGCAGAGAAGGAGTGCGTTCTTACCCGGGGATATCTCGCCTCA
>NZ_JCANUT010000045.1:10016-34179 GCF_059569095.1 Propionivibrio pelophilus DSM 12018
CTCATGACCTCAACTTCTCGAACCGCCCGGTGCGGACCCGCATGCCGGGTGGTGTGGCAGGGGCGCAGCCTATAAGGGCTGCCCCCTATGCCGATTTGGCTTTGCTGTCAGGTCTTTGTAGGCGGATTTTGGTCAACCAAGGTCGTCGGCGGCATATTTGCGTAGCCGAGTTGCTCAAGCCTGATGCACACCAATGTGTACTAATTTTTATAAGAATTAGTACACATTGGTGTGGCGTTCTTTCTTTTTCCTCCGCAATTCCGATACTGCTTGCTGTATCTCGGCGGTTTGCAACATGTTCAGGAGCCGCTCGTTGCTGTGCTCCTATGCTCCGATCCGGACCACGCGGTTGAATGCAGTTTCGAAACCGTCCCGGTGGCTGATCCAGAGGAGTGTGCGGTCCTGCAGGTGGGCGGTGATCCGAGAGATCAGCGCTGCTTCCGCGACCGGGTCGAGGCCTTCGCTCGGTTCGTCGAGGATCGTGATCGGGGCCTGGCGCAGCAATGCGCGGGCGATGGCGAGGCGTCGGCGTTGTCCGCCGGAGAGGCTGGTGCCGCCTTCCTCGATCCAGGTTTCGAGACCGCCCGACCAGCCCTGTATTCCCGGCTCGAGTCCGACCAGTACCAGGACGTCGCACATTTTTTCCTCTGATACGGTGGGGGCGGCCAGACGAAGGTTGTCGGCGAGGGTTCCGGTCTTGGCCCAGGTGTGCTGGCCGACGCAGGCGATCTGTCGGCGCAGGGAGCCTTCGTCGAGGTCCGCCAGCGGGACGCCGCCGACATGGATCGTTCCGCCCTGCGGGTCTTCGAAGCGGGTGAGCAACTGGATCAGGGTGCTTTTTCCGCCGCCGCTGGCGCCCTGCAGGAGCAGGTGTTCGCCGGAGCGGACGGAAAGGTCGAAGCCGTTGAAGATCGGCGTGTGGCTGTCCCAGGCGAAGCTGAGCGAGCGTATCTCGATGCTGCCGTCGCGCGGCGTTGGCCCTTTTGTGACGTAGTGCGGCACAGGCGGCTGGCCGGCGATCGCTTCTATGCGTTGCGCGGCCGCCGCGGTTCCCGGCAGGTCGAGCGCGGCATTGACCAGCGGGAGCAGCGCCTCGCTGCACGCGAGCAGAAGAAAGACGAGCGCTGCCAGCCAGGGGCCTTCGGGACGGCTGCCGTCAGGGAGTTCGGCCAGCAGGCCGAGTGCGCCCCAGGCGCACAGGCCGACGGTGATGGCCGTGGCGGCGCGCAGGATCGCGGCGCGTCGTCCGCTGCGGCCCTGGAGTGAGAGCCAGTGCGCGCTGCGGGCCAGAGTGCGCCCACGCTGGTTTGCCCAGGCGTCGGCGTGCAGGGAGAAATCCTCCATGCCTTCACTGCAGTCGAGCAGGTGCGTCCGCAGGGTGGCGCGCCCTTTTACCTGTTCCGGCAGAACGGTGCGGCCTGCCCGCCAGCCGAGCAACGGCAGGACCAGCAGCGCGAGAACGATCAGCAGCACAGGAAGCCAGGTCAGCGCGGGAACGGTGGAAGCGAAGGTCACGGCCACGAGGCCGAAAACGAGTGCGGCCGACAGGGCCGGCAGGATCAGGCGCGGATAGAGATTGTCGAGCGCGTCGATATCGCGCACCAATCGGTTAAGCGTCTCGCCGCCGTGGTGGCCGGCGATCTGGCGCGGAGAAAGCAGCGCCAGGTGACGGTATAGCCAGACGCGCAGGCCGGCGAGCAGGCGGAACGTTCCTTCGTGCGTCACGACGCGTTCGCTCCAGCGGCTGAGCGTGCGCAGCATGGCGAAAAAGCGGACGCCGGCGCCGGGCAGGAAAAAGTTGAACAGCGCTGCGGTGGTGGGCGCCAGTCCGGCAATTGCCGCGCCGGTGAGAAAGGCGCCGGAAAGACCGAGCAGGCCGAGGTTGCCGATCAGGGTGAGGACGCCGAGCAGCAGCCCGAGTGCGAGCCAGTTTCCAGCGCCGGAAAGGCGGGTGACGAACGGGCGCAATGCCCGCAACCCTTCGTTCAGCTTCATGCGGCGATCCCTGCGTTGGTGTGTTTCGACATGTCTTCGGCTTCATCGCTGTGGGCGCAGAGGCGTCCGTTCTCGAGATCGAGTACGCGGTCGACGATGCGCAGCGGCGCCGCGCGGTGCGTCAACAAAACCAGCGTGCGGCCACGGCGCAGCTCGGCGATGCGCTCGATGACCGCCTCTTCGGTTTCCGCGTCGAGACTGGCGGTCGGTTCGTCGAGCAGGAGCACATCGGCGCGGCGCAAGCGAGCCCGCGCCAGCGCGAGCCGGCGCAGCTGCCCGCCGGAGAGTTGGCGACCACCTTCGCCGAGGCGGGTGGCGAGGCCGTCGCGGAGGTCGGCGAACCAGCCTCCCAAACCGGCGAAGGTCAGCGACTCGCGCAGCTCGGCTTCGGTCGCGTCGCTGCGGGCCACGCGCAGATTGGCCGCCAGCGAGTCGGCCATCAGGCGTGGATGCTGGCTCATCCAGGCAATACGCTCGCGCCAGGCGACGAGATCGATGTCTTCGATCGACCGGCCGTCGATCAGCACATCGCCGTCCTGCGTGCGCAACTGGCCGAGCAGGAGTCGCAGCAGGGTGGTCTTCCCTCCGCCGCTCGGTCCGCGAATGGCGACCGCTTCGCCGGCCTGTACTTGCAGCGAGCATTCTCTCAACACTGTTTCGCCTTCACGATGAGCGAACGTGATCCGGTCGAGATTCAACGCGGGTGCGCCGTTGCCGATTCGGGTGTCGCCGCCGGCAGGCTGCAATGACTCCGCGTTCAGGATTGTTTGCAGTTCTCCGGCCGCAGCAAGCGCTTCGGCGCGGGCGTGGTAGTGCGTGCCGAGGTCGCGCAGAGGCTGGTAGAACTCGGGGGCCAGGAGCAGGGCAAACAGCGCCAGTTCGAGATCCAGCGGGTGGCCGTACAGGCCGAAATCGAGGCGGCCCAGCAGCGTCAGGCCGAAGTAAACCGCCGAGAGCGCAATGGCGATCGAGGCGAAGAATTCCAGCACCGCGCCGGAAAGAAATGCCAGCCGAAGGACGCGCATGGTCCGCCAGCGAAATTCGTCGCCGACCTTTTCGACCTCGCCCGCAAGGCGCTGGTGGGCGTCGAGCAGGCGCAGGGTGGGTAGCCCGCGGATCAGGTCGAGGTAGTGCCCGCTCATCCGTTGCAACGCTTGCAGCTGTTCGGTCTGTCGTTGCCGTGCGCTCCAGCCGACGAGGATCATGAACACGGGAATCAGCGGCGCCGTCAGCAGCAGGATGCCCGCGGCCGCCCAGCTCGAGGGCACCAGCGTGGCGACGATCATCAGCGGCGTGAGCACGGCGAACCACTGTTGCGGGCGGTAGCGGGCGAAATAGCCGTCGAGCGCTTCCACCTGTTCCAGCAGCGCGGTGCTCAGGCTGCCCGCCTGCTGGCGTTCGCGCCAGGCGGGGCCGAGGTTGTACAGCGTGTCGACGAGTGCTTCACGCACCGTGCCGCGTACGGCGAGCGAGATGCGGATGCCGCCTTCCTCGCGCACGACGCCGGCCAGGGAGCGGAAAACGACACAGGCGAGAATCATCCACCAGTCGTGTGTCAGTTCATCAAAGGGGTGTCCGGTGATGATCAGCGCATGCAGCACGTGCGCCAGCAGGCCGGCGAAGAGGATGGTCACCACTGTCTGCAAGACCCCGGCGACGATGATCAGGGTGGTCCACCCGGGGTGACGGCCGAAGCGTCGGGAAATCTGGCGCAGGGCAAGGCTGTGCGTATCTTGTGCGGGGGAGGACACCCATGTTCTCCGAAAAGGATGAGGCGACGCTGTCGTCAAAACCTCGTGAAAATTTTTTGTTGTACGGCCGCCTGTGCCTTTGAGGCTACTAACCGAGGTGCGTTTGACGCTGGTTCCTTGTTTCGGTTTCCATCGTCGTCAATCCCTGGACGATGCCGCAGGTGATGACCGGCTGCTCGCCGTGGCACGACTGGCGCAGGGCGACGAGTTGCTGCTTGAGTTGTTTCAGTTCCTTGAAGCGCACTTCGACGTGCGCGATGTGTTCGTCGAGTACGCGGTTGACGCCGCCGCAGTCGTTCGCCGGCTGGTCGACCAGTCCGAGCAGGGCGCGGACTTCGTCGTGGGTCATATCCAGCGCGCGGCAATTGCGGATGAAACGCAACCGGGCGACATGCGCCTCCCCGTACTGGCGGTAGTTCGCTC
Source organism: Propionivibrio pelophilus DSM 12018 (assembly GCF_059569095.1). NCBI lineage: Bacteria > Pseudomonadati > Pseudomonadota > Betaproteobacteria > Rhodocyclales > Rhodocyclaceae > Propionivibrio > Propionivibrio pelophilus. Next base: position 14,186 of record NZ_JCANUT010000045.1, read on the forward strand.
CGGTGCGCCCCGGGGGCGGCAGGAGTCCGGCTTTCTCGTAGTAGCGTACCGTTTCGACGGTGCATTGGGCGAGGCGGGCAAGTTCTCCGATTTTCATGATCTCTCCTGATGGGGCTTGACCCTATAGTAGCTTCAGGGTGTGCAATCGGCCAGTCGTCGAGAAAAATGGAGTTCTGTCGTGTCAGAGAAATCGGAAGACCACGCTTGTCATTGCTGCCATGAGCACGCCGCCTGTGGCGACGGCGACGCAGGTCGTCCTGCGCCGAGCGCGGACGATCCTGGCCCCACCCCGGATGGCTACCTGCTCAGCCGCCTGCGCATCGCGCAAATGGACTGTCCGACCGAGGAGGCGATGATCCGCCGCAAGCTGGCCGATTGTCCGGAGGTGCATCGCCTGCAGTTCGACCTGATGCAGCGGGTGCTGACCGTGGTTCACGCCGAAGGCGCGTTGCCGCGCATCGAAGCCGCGATTCGCGAATTGGGCATGGTGGGCGAGGTGTTGTCCAAGGCGTCGGATGGTGCGCTAGGCAATGCCGCAACGCCAGATGACGGGGAGGAGGCATGGTGGCCGTTGGCGCTGGGCGGCATCGCCGCGCTCGGCGCGGAAATCGTGCACTGGCTCGCCTTGCCTGAATGGCTGGCGGCGCTGCTCGCGCTGGCGGCGATTGCTGCGTGTGGAACTGGAACCTACCGCAAGGGCTGGATTGCCCTGCGCCACGGCTCGTTGAACATCAACGCGCTGATGAGCCTGGCGGTCACCGGGGCGGTGCTGCTGCAGCAATGGCCGGAAGCGGCGATGGTCATGGTGTTGTTCGCGCTGGCCGAGCGGATCGAGGCGCGCTCGCTGGAACGCGCGCGTCGCGCCATTCGCGGCCTGCTGCAACTCGCGCCGGAACGCGCCACGGTGCGTCAGCCCGACGGGCGCTGGGTCGAGTTGCCCTGCGGCGACATCGCCATCGGCGCCCTGGTGCGGGTGCGTCCGGGCGAACGTATCGCGCTCGATGGCGTCGTCACTGCCGGCCGATCCTCCGTCGACCAGGCGCCGATCACCGGGGAAAGCCTGCCGGTAGACAAGGCGCCGGGCGATACCGTGTTTGCCGGAACGATCAATGCGACGGGCGAACTGGAGTTCACCGTCACTGCACGGGCGACTGAGTCGACGCTGGCCCGGATCATCCACGCGGTGGAAAAAGCGCAGGCCTCCCGCGCGCCGACCCAGCGCTTCATCGACCGCTTCGCCGCGCGCTACACACCGGCGGTCGTGGGCCTGGCGCTGCTGCTGGCGGTTGTGCCGCCGTTGCTGTTCGGCGGCGAGTGGGCGGCGTGGATCTACAAGGCGCTGGTGTTGCTGGTGATTGCCTGCCCGTGCGCGCTGGTCATTTCGACGCCGGTTACCGTCGTCAGCGCACTGACCGCAGCGGCGCGGCACGGCATCCTGGTCAAGGGCGGCGCGCATCTCGAAGGCGCGCACGACCTTGCCTGGCTGGCGCTGGACAAGACCGGCACCGTCACCAACGGGAAACCGTCGCTCACCGATACGATCCGGCTCGAAACAGCCGCGGAGAAAACGGACCCGGTGCACATCGCCGTCGCGCTTGCCGCGCGCTCCGATCATCCGGTGTCGCGCGCGCTCGTGGCTGGCTTCAAAGGAGGTGCGGGGGCACTGCCGGCTGTCGCTGATTTTTCCGCGCTCCCCGGTCGCGGCGTCACCGGAACCGTTGACGGTGTGAGTTATACCCTCGGCAATCATCGGCTGATTCACGAACTCGGCGTCTGCTCGGATGCGCTGGAGGCGCAGATCGATGCCCTCGAAGGCCAAGGCAAGACCGTACTGTTGCTCACCGACGGGGTGCGGGTGTTCGTGCTTTTTGCCGTTGCCGACACCATCCGCGCGGGGAGCAGCGAAGCCGTGCAGGCCCTGCACGCGCTCGGCGTGCGGACGGTGATGTTGACTGGCGACAACCTCCATACGGCCCGGCTGATTGCCGCCCAGGCGGGTATCGACGAGGTACAGGGCGATCTGCTGCCCGAGGACAAGTTGCGCGCCGTCGCCCGCTACGCCGAACGCGGCAAGGTCGGCATGGTCGGCGATGGCATCAACGACGCGCCGGCGCTGGCCCGCGCCGATATCGGCTTCGCCATGGGGGCGGCGGGAACGGACACCGCGATCGAAACCGCCGACGTCGCGCTGATGGACGACGACCTCGGCAAAATCGCCCGCTTCATCCGCCTTTCGCGCACGACCCGCCGCATTCTGGCGCAGAACATCGCGCTGGCGCTCGGCATCAAGGCCGTCTTCATGGTATTGGCAGTCGCCGGCATGGGCACCTTGTGGATGGCCGTCTTCGCCGACATGGGGGCGAGTTTGCTGGTCGTTGCGAACGGGCTGCGGGTGCTGCGGGCGTAGTCCGGGCAACGCGGGTGCTCCTGGCAACAAGCGAAGTGGTTGCCAACATCGTGTCGTCGGGATATAAGCGCAGCCGTCCATATTCTTCACAAGCTGACCTGGTGATGAACCTTGTCACCCAAGGGAACTGCGTTTTTGCCCATGCAGAAAGATATTCGCGCCGTAATTTTCGATAGTGACGGGACGCTGGTCGACAGTGAGGTTCCGGGGATGGACGCGCTCCACGAAATGGCCGTCGCCGCTGGATTGACCCTGAGTCGCACCGAGGCGCACGCGCGTTTCCGTGGTGGCCGCATGGCGGATATCGCCAGCTGGATCGGTGCGCAGGTCAGGGACAAGCCCGAGGATTTCGAGGTCGAGTTCACCCGGCGGTACCGGGCGACCATCGCGCAGCGATTCCGGGAGAACCTCCGGGAAATTCCCGGGGCGTTCGCTCTGCTCAGTCGCCTGGAAATTCCTTTCGGCGTCGCGACCAACGGCCCGCGGGAAAAAGTGCTGCTTACCCTCGAACTGACCGGACTGCTGCCGCTGGTCGGCGAGCGGATCTTCAGCGCCTACGACGAGGGCTGTTTCAAGCCGGATCCCGGCCTCTTCCTGGCCGCAGCGCGGGCCTTGGGGCATGTGCCGGAGCATTGTGCAGTGGTGGAAGACAGCATTCCCGGGCTCGTTGCCGGGGTGGCGGCGGGCATGCACGTATTTTCCTTGCACGGTCGTGATGGCGTGCCCGAGGAAATCGCCGGGCGAGTAGTTTTCATCGACTCGCTGTCGCATCTGGACGACTATCTCTGATCGGCGCGGAGCAGGCGAAATCCCCCGCTTCGATGCCCCGCGCTGCAGTTTTGCAACTGGCTGATCCGAAAGGCGAAACCAGGGTGTCTCGAAGGTTTCCCCACGAGGGTCCGGAAACCGTAAAATAGCCGCCTTTATTTACCGCTCCAGGGTAGTCAGCCAATGTCCATCAAGTCCGACAAGTGGATTCGCCGCATGGCGGAGCAGCACGGCATGATCGAGCCGTTCGAGCCCGACCTGGTGCGCGATATTGCCGGCCAGAAGATCGTCTCCTACGGCACGTCGAGCTATGGCTACGATATCCGCTGCGCCGACGAGTTCCGGGTGTTCACCAACATCAATTCGACGATCGTCGATCCGAAGGCCTTCGATCCGCAGTCGTTCGTCGAGGTCTCGGGCAAGGGCTGTTGCGTGATTCCGCCGAATTCCTTTGCGTTGGCCCGTACCGTCGAATATTTCCGTATCCCGCGCAGCGTGCTGACCGTGTGTCTCGGCAAAAGCACCTACGCCCGCTGCGGCATCATCGTCAACGTCACGCCATTCGAACCCGAGTGGGAAGGGTTCGTGACGCTGGAGTTTTCCAATACCACGCCGCTGCCGGCAAAGATCTACGCCGGCGAAGGCTGCGCCCAGGTGCTGTTCTTCGAGTCCGACGAGATCTGCGAGACCTCGTACAAGGACCGCGGCGGCAAGTACCAGGGGCAGGTCGGCGTGACGCTGCCGAAAATCTGAGCCTGCACTACTTTCGTCTTTTTTTCGTCCTGTTTTCTGACCCGCTGCGGCGGGTCGCTGCTTTTTGAAGGATAAAGCCATGCGCTTTCATTTCCCGGTCATCATCATCGACGAGGACTTCCGCTCGGAAAACGCCAGCGGCTTGGGTATCCGCGCTCTGGCGGCGGCGATGGAAAAGGAAGGACTCGAAGTGCTCGGCGTCACGAGCTACGGGGATCTGGCGTCGTTCGCCCAGCAACAGTCGCGCGCGAGCGCGTTCATTCTGTCGATCGATGACGAGGAACTGGCGCTGGAGCCCGAGGAGACGCTGGCTGAACTACGTACCTTCGTCGCCGAGATCCGCCACCGCAACCGCGAGATCCCGATCTTCCTGCACGGCGAGACGCGCACCTCGCGGCACATCCCGAACGACGTGCTGCGCGAACTGCACGGCTTCATCCATATGTACGAAGACACGCCGGAGTTCATCGCCCGAAGCATCAAGCGCGAAGCGAAGGCGTACCTCGATTCGTTGGCGCCTCCCTTCTTCCGCGCGCTGACGCATTACGCCGCGGACGGTTCGTACTCGTGGCACTGCCCCGGGCATTCGGGCGGTGTGGCTTTCTTGAAGTCGCCGGTCGGCCAGATGTTCCACCAGTTTTTCGGCGAGAACATGCTGCGTGCCGACGTCTGCAACGCGGTGGAGGAGCTTGGTCAATTGCTCGACCACACCGGGCCGGTGGCGGCATCCGAGCGCAACGCCGCGCGCATCTTCAACTGCGATCACCTGTACTTCGTCACCAACGGCACCTCGACGTCGAACAAGATCGTCTGGCATTCGACCGTTGCGCCGGGCGACATCGTCGTCGTCGATCGCAACTGCCACAAGTCGGTGCTGCACTCGATCATCATGACCGGCGCGATCCCGGTGTTCCTGATGCCGACGCGCAACAACTACGGCATCATCGGGCCGATTCCGAAGTCGGAGTTTTCCTGGGAAAACATCCAGAAGAAAATCGCCGCCAACCCGTTCGCCAAGGACAAGAGCGCCAAGCCGCGCGTGCTGACGATCACCCAGTCGACCTACGACGGCATTCTCTACAACGTCGAGGACATCAAGGACGAACTCGACGGCAAGATCGACACGCTGCACTTCGACGAAGCCTGGCTGCCGCACGCGGCCTTCCACGACTTCTACGGCGACTACCACGCGATCGGTGCCGACCGGCCGCGCTGCAAGGAGTCGATGGTCTTCGCCACGCAATCGACGCACAAGCTGCTGGCCGGCCTGTCGCAGGCGTCGCAGATTCTGGTGCAGAACTCGGAGGAGCGCGAGCTCGACCGCAGCATCTTCAACGAAGCCTACCTGATGCATACCTCGACGTCGCCGCAGTACTCGATCATTGCCTCGTGCGATGTGGCGGCGGCGATGATGGAGGAGCCGTCGGGCACGGCGCTGGTCGAGGAGTCGATCGCCGAGGCGCTCGATTTCCGCCGCGCGATGCGCAAGATCAACGAGGAATGGGGCGGCGACTGGTGGTTCAAGGTGTGGGGGCCGGACGACTTGTCCGAGGAAGGCATCGAGGAGCGTGAGGCGTGGATGCTGAAACCCGGTGAGCGCTGGCACGGCTTCCAGCAGCTGTCCGAAGGCTTCAACATGCTCGATCCGATCAAGGCGACGGTGATCACCCCGGGGCTGGATGTCGACGGCGCCTTTTCCGAGCGCGGCATCCCGGCGGCGATCGTCACCAAGTACCTTGCCGAGCATGGGGTCATCGTCGAGAAGTGCGGCCTCTACTCATTCTTCATCATGTTTACCATCGGTATCACCAAGGGCCGCTGGAACACCATGGTCACCGAACTGCAGCAGTTCAAGGACGATTTCGACAAGAATCAGCCGCTGTGGAAGGTGTTGCCGGAGTTCGTACAGAAGCATCCGTGCTACGAGCGCATCGGCCTGAAGGATCTGTGTCATCTGATTCACGGCGTCTACGCGGTCAACGACGTGGCGCGCCTGACCACCGAGATGTACTTGTCGGACATGGTGCCGGCGATGAAGCCGACAGACGCCTTCGCCAAGATGGCGCACCGCGAGATTGACCGGGTGCCGATCGACGAACTCGAAGGACGGATCACCAGCATCCTGCTCACTCCGTATCCGCCGGGCATCCCGCTGCTGATTCCCGGCGAGCGCTTCAACGCGACGATCGTGCGCTACCTCAAGTTCGCGCAGCACTTCAACGAGCAGTTCCCCGGCTTCGAGACCGACATTCACGGCCTCGTCAAGGAAGTGGTGAACGGCAAGGCGACGTACTACGTCGATTGCGTTCGCTGATTGCGGAATTTCTCCCCGATTGGCCGCTTGATTCCAAAGGGTCTGGTCGGGTGGTCCCATCGGGCCTGAGCAGGCGAAATCGGGCTGCTGACTTGCAGGATGTTCTGCTGGGGAATCCGGCAGGAGTCGGCCAACTCCTGCCGTTTGCGTTCCCTGTTCAGAAGATGTCAGGAGGTCCGGCTTTCCCTGAAACCTTCCGGACGGCGACCGATCTGTTCGAGTCCTGGAGCCGGGTTATGCTATGTAAGCCCCGCCGTTGATGTTCTGCGCCGTCCCGGTGATGTATCCGGCGTCCGCACTGGAAAGCCATACGTACAGTGCCGCGATCTCTTCGGGCTTGCACTGGCGTTTCATCGGGACCGCCTCGGCCAGCTTCGCCTCGGTTTCAGGTGTCGTACCCACGCGAATGTCGGTATCGACAACTCCTGGGCAGATCGCGTTTGCGGTGATGCCGTATTGTGCGAATTCCCGGGCCAGACCACGCGTCAGGCCGATAACGCCCGCCTTCGCTGCCGCGTAGGAGGTCTTCGAAAACACACCCCCGCCGTGCTGCGCGGTGACAGAGGACATGTTGATGATGCGTCCGTAGCCGCCTGCGATCATCTGCGGGATGAAAGCCTGGCAGACGAGGAACGAACCAGTGCAGTTAACGGCGTAGACCCGGTTCCATTCTTCCAGGGAGAGTTCCAGGAAAGACGATGGGGAGGCAATGCCGGCCACGTTGGCAATGGCACCGACCGGGGGCATGTTTGATTCCTTGACGGCTTGAGCCGCTGCATCGACCGACGTCTTGTCCCCGATGTTGCAGTGCATTGCAAGGACGGGTTGACCGAACTCGGATTTCACTTTCTCTGCGGCAATCTTCAGGGCTGCTTCATCGATATCGAGCATTGCGACCGCCCATCCTTCTTGAGCATATCGGCGTGCTACGGCAAAACCGATTCCGCGAGGCGAGGCACATCCTGTGACAACGGCAGTCCGCTGGCCAACTCCGGTTTGAAAATTCATTGTGGATCCTTTCGTATGTGCGTGTTGAGCGATCTCTCGCTGCAACCTTGGTATTTCAGACAGACATCACTAACATGCTTAAGCGTGAATCATAGCCTGTCGATACAAGCTCCGCGCATGATAAAAATTCACCAAGAGATGAGAAATGGTCCCTTGGGTAATGAAGAATGCCGCTCGTGGCATTTTCAGTATTTGAGCCCTCGGCTTCAGGCGCAGAGCCTTCCTCCGACACGCCCCGGGCCCGTCGAGAACGGTCTCCTGACGATGATCCGGTCGGTGTTCTGAGAGACAGCAGGACGTTGCTTCCCAAACTCGCGACATGGGTTATTCATTGCTGAATCGCCGGTAATAATCGAAAGGCTGACTGACTTCATGCCAAGGCTGGAAGTCGGCTTTGGCCGGGTAATGTGAGTTCAGCCCTCGTCTTGTACGACTGCTCAACTCAGAAACCAGAAACCCGCCGCAGGAGCGTCGAAACGGTAAGTGTCTCTTCAGGGGCAAGAGCCGGTCAGGAGGCGTTACTTTGCACGCTGATAGACAACGAAGGCGTAGGCTAGTCCGTTTTCTTCTGCGAGCTGGCTACGTGATGTCTCTTTCCAATCCGTCGGCGGTACCTCGGGGAAGCTGGTGTCACCCTCGAAATCCGCCGTGAGTTCCGTCAGGTAGAGACATTCGGCGAACGGTAGTGCCTGGCGGTAGAGGTCGGCGCCGCCGATGACGAAGGCCTCGTCCGAGGTCTCCACCAGTTTCAGTGCGTCTTCGAGCGATGCGGCCAACGTGGCGCCGGGAGCGGCATACGCCGGATTGCGGCTGATCACGATGTTCTGCCGGCCGGGTAGCGGGCGGAATTTTTCCGGCAGCGATTCCCAGGTCTTCCGTCCCATGATGACCGGCTTGCCGCGCGTCGTTTCGCGGAAGTGGCGCATGTCGCCGGGGAGGTGCCAGAGCAACTGGTTGTCCTTGCCGATGACCCGATTGCGAGCGACGGCGGCGATTAATGACAACATGGTTGTTCTCCTCTGACAGCTATTGCGTTTTCGAGCTTGGATAAAGGGCTACACTCGCTTCATGCAAGTGCTTTGTGTTGCGCGCTCCCGGCGAGTGCGGGACTTGCATGGCGTAGTCGGCCGTAGGCGTTGTCTCCGCTTGGCCGCATTGCGTAGCATGCGGCAAGTTTACTGGCGATTCGTGTTCCGGAAAAGCACGTTCCTGCCCGGCAATTTTCTGGCATCGTTACCCAGGGCGTGCGCAATTGGAAAATTCGAAACGAATCGGGAAAATGGCGCTTGATTTCCGATAATGTCTGATCTTTCCCGGAGTCGGATCATGACTGTTGAGCAACTATGCCGATGGGACGTTTCGAAGGACGGAGAGGATTTCCGTCAGCGTGCGCTGGATGACATTCTGTCTGTGGCGGAAGAGGCGATTCGTGCCCGTGGTCATTTCGATTTCGTACTGGCCGGTGGCAGTACGCCGCGTACGATCTACGAATCGCTACGCAGGTTATCTGCAGACTGGAAAAATTGGCATATCTACTTTGGCGACGAACGTTGTTTGCCGGATGAAAACGCCGAGCGAAATTCGCGGATGGCCGGCATCGCCTTGCTGGACCACGTGCCGATTCCAGCTGCGAATATCCATGTCATCAATGCGGGCGCCGGGCTGCAGTTTGCGGCGGCGGCCTATGCCCGGGATTTGCAGGGAGTGGGCGATTTCGATCTGGTGTTGCTCGGGTTGGGGGAAGACGGACATACCGCGAGTCTGTTCCCCGGCAACGACTGGGGCACGGGCGAGTGCTCGGCCGACGTGCTGCCGGTCTGCAATGCACCGAAACCTCCTGCGCATCGTGTCAGCTTGAGCGCCGCTCGCTTGAGTCGGGCCAGGAAGGTCCTCTTTCTGGTTGAGGGGGCATCCAAACGATGTGCGCTGACGGGCTGGTTCAGCGGCCATGCCATTCCGGCAAGTGCGGTCTGCCCTGTCGTCGGTGTCGATGTTCTTATTCATCTGGATCCTGCCGATCTGCCTGTCGGCATGGCGAAGTGATGACGGTTTCGCAGTTTTGAAAAGGGAAGAAAAAAGCATGGACGAGCAAATGACTGCCACCCTTCCGCCAACGTCGGACGCGCTGGTACTGTTCGGAGCGACAGGGGATCTGGCGTACAAAAAATTGTTTCCAGCGCTCTATGCGATGGTGAAGAACGGTGCATTGAGCGTGCCTGTCGTCGGGGTCGCTTCCGCCAAATGGAGCGAAGCCCGTGTGCGCGAAAGAATAGGCGAGAGTCTCACGGCGCATGGCGGCGTCGACGATTCGACTGCGCTTGAACGCTTGCTTGGTCTGTTTCGTTTCGTCGGTGGTGACTATGCCGATGCGCGCACCTTTGCGGCAATTCGAGCCGCGTTGCCGGGTGCGAGGAGTCCGGCGCACTATCTTGCCATTCCGCCCGCCATGTTCGAGACCGTCATTTCGGCACTCGGCGCATCTGGTCTGGGCGATGGTGCGCGGCTTATCGTCGAGAAACCCTTTGGTCGGGATCTCGCCTCGGCGCGCGAGCTCAACCGGATAGCGCTCTCCGTTTTTCGAGAAAGCTCGATCTTCCGCATCGATCACTACCTGGGCAAGGAAGCGATCATGAACATCTTGTACTTCCGGTTTGCCAACTCGTTTCTTGAACCGATCTGGAACCGGAATTACATACATAGCGTGTCAATCACGCTCTCCGAGCGCTTCGGCGTCGAGGGGCGCGGGGCCTTCTATGAAACGGCGGGTTGTTTGCGTGACGTCGTTCAGAACCACATGTTCCAGATTGTCGCGTTGTTGGCGATGGAGGCGCCGGCCTATCGTGGCTACGGCGCAGTGCAGGACAAAACGGCCGACGTGTTTCACGCGATGCGCCCGATTGATCCCGGCGATCTCGTGCGGGGCCAGTACGCGGGGTATCGTGAGGAACCTGGCGTTGCTCCGGATTCGGATGTCGAAACTTTTTGTGCCTTGCGGATGCAGATCGACTCGTGGCGGTGGGCTGGCGTGCCGTGGTTTCTTCGTGCAGGGAAATCGCTTGCCGACACGGTGGCGGAAGTCGTGGTGAACCTGAAGTGTCCCCCGCAACGGCTGTTTGAAGATAGCGCCGGCCAGGATGGTTGTTCCAATTACCTGCGTTTCCGTATTGCGCCGGGGGCTGCCGTCGCTCTTGCCGCACGGGTCAAGAAAGCCGGCGAGGAATTCGTTGGCGAGCAACGCGAACTTTACTTGCAGAATGAAAGGTTGGGTGAGGCATCACCGTACGAACGGCTGCTGACCGAGGCGATGGCAGGGAACGGCGCCCTGTTTATCCGGCAGGATGCCGTCGAGGCCGCCTGGGCCGTTGTCGAGCCGGTGTTGCATCGGCACTCTCCGGCGATCTCCTATCCACGGGGCAGCTGGGGGCCGCAAGAAGCGGATTCGTTGGCCGCCCGGCACGGGGCCTGGATCAAGCCGGCTGCGTGTGATGGCTGAAGGAGGTTTTGTCGCGTGCCGCTACCCAACCTTGCCTGTTTCGGGTGGTTTTATACCGCCACCGGCGCAGCGATGTGCGGGTGCGGATCGTAGCCTTCGAGCGTGAAGTCTTCGAAGCGGAAGGCGAAGATGTCCCTGACCTCGGGGTTCAGGCGCATGGTCGGCAGCGCGCGCGGCTCGCGGGTGAGCTGAAGCTGGACCTGCTCCAGGTGGTTGCTGTAGAGGTGCGCGTCGCCGAGGGTGTGCACGAAGTCGCCCGGCTGGTAGCCGCAGACCTGCGCCAGCATCAGGGTAAGCAGTGCGTAGGAGGCGATGTTGAACGGCACGCCGAGGAAGATGTCCGCGCTGCGCTGGTAGAGCTGGCAGGAGAGTTTTCCGTCGGCGACGTAGAACTGGAAGAGCGCGTGGCAGGGCGGCAACGCCATGCGGTCGACGTCGGACGGATTCCAGGCGGTGACGATGTGGCGGCGGGAATCGGGATTCTTCTTCAGGCCTGCGACGAGCTGGGTAATCTGGTCGATCTCCCTCCCGTCGGGCGTCTTCCAGTGGCGCCACTGGTGCCCGTAGACCGGACCCAGGTCGCCATTCTCGTCGGCCCATTCGTCCCAGATGCGCACGCCGTTCTCTTTCAGGTAGCGGATGTTGGTGTCGCCCTGCAGGAACCAGAGGAGTTCGTGGATGATCGAGCGCAGATGCAGTTTCTTCGTCGTGAGCAGCGGAAAGCCCGCGCCGAGGTCGAAGCGCATCTGCCAGCCGAACACGGAGCGGGTGCCGGTTCCGGTGCGGTCCGATTTCCCAGCGCCGTGGTCGGAAACATGGCGCATCAGGTCGAGATAGGGTTTCATCGTGGAGCGGGAGCGAAAACGAAGTCGGCATTGTAAATGATGGCCGCAGCCTCCGATATGAGCCGCTCATTCCGCAGCCTCCGATATGAGCCGCTCATTCCGCAGCCTCCGATATGAGCCGCTCATTCCGCAGCCTCCGATATGAGCCGCTCATTCCGCAGCTTGCAGCGGCGGCCAATCGTTTTATACTCCCGGGATATCCGTTCATCTTCCATCGCCGGCGAGGCCGCCCGGCAAGGCGAGGTTTCATGATCCTCAATTTCTTTTCGTCGCGTCCGAACCATCCGCTGGGGGACGTCAAGGAATTCAAACGCGTTCTTGCCGAGTTGCCTGTTGACCCGGTGAAGGCGGTTGATGAGGTTTTCGGCTGGTTCGAATCGCTGCGCCTGGCGGACGACTTCCGGCTGGATCAACTGTTCGAGGTCGTCAGCCGACTGGACGAGGCCGCGCAGCAGCATTTGCGGCGCTTGTCCAGGGATTACCTGCAGTCGGCGCGGCTGTCGAAGAGCGAGGAACGGCGTCTGTGGAACCTGTGTTACAACTATTGGGGCGAAGTCGCCGGCTTGTACGCGCGCTGCCTCGATCGTTACCGGCAGCATCCGTCGGACAAGGGCTGCGAGGCACTGAAGGCAAGCCTTCCTCTCGCGGGGGTACGCCTGCTCGCCGCCCGTTCGGCCCAGTTGAAATGGATCGACTTCCGTTACGGTACGGCCGGCGAGGACATGTGGTGCGGTGTCGGCCGTCCCTACCTGCTCGCGGACGCGGCGGGGGTTGCCCAGAAACCGGTGCAGCTCTATCCCGGCGCCATCGGCATGACCAGCATCGCGCAGCAGTATCTGCAAGTGTTGCTGCGCGCCTCGTCGTCGATGAATGCCTTGCTGCCCCAGGAAATCGAACTGGCGGACCGGCTGATCGCGCATTTTCTTCCCGGTTTCCAGTTCTCCGGCGAGTGTGTGCCGGGCAGCGTGTACTGGGTCGATGCCGATGCCGGTCTGCCACCGACGCGGCTGGCCCGGCTGCCTGCCCAGCCTGCCGCCTCGTTGCGCTTCTTTTCGCCGGGAACCGTGCCGCAAGCGCTCGGCGATCTGATCCATGTCGTCGAGCGCGGTTCCGTGCCGCCGGAGCTTAACCTTGGCGGCGAGTATCCGGCGCCTTCATTGCTGAAAGTGTTGCGGCACCTGGCGCTCTACTGGTCACCGATGCCGCCGCAGCGCGAGCACGTTCGGCATCCGGTGAAGACGCGCATCGCCGTACTGCAAGGCTTGTCCGACTGTCTGACCGTATTCGCCGGCGATGTTGCCCGTCTGGCGACGGAGCGCGGGGCTGCAAGCTGGGTGGTCGAGAACGTCAGTCTGGGCGGGTTCTGCGCGGAAACCGGCACACTCGGAGAGTGCCTCAAGATCGGCACGCTGCTATGCATCCAGCCGGAAGGTGGTGACAACTGGGTAGTGGGCATGGTCCGCCGTTGCCACATGTCGCCGGAGGGTACTGCCAGCATCGGTATTCAGACCCTGTCACGGAAAGCGCGCAGCATCGAGTTGCGTCCGCGGGCGTCCGGGCTTCTCGCTGCCGAGGCCGTCCCCGCAATCTGGCTGCGCGACGAAAATCCCGGCGGAGCGTGGCGGCTGGTCCTGCCGCGCGGCAGTTTCGATGTCCGCCAGGTGGTTGAGTTCGTCGTCGATACGCAGAGGTATCAACTGGCGCCGGTTGAACTCGAAGAGTCCGGCGTCGATTTCGACATCGGACTCTATCGCGAGCAGTCCGCGGGATAGCCGGTCAGCTTTGCTGCTCGGCATCCTTGAGCAGCTGGAAGATTGCCCGGAAGTTGCGCGGTGGCTTGCCCTGTTCCTGTTCCTTGAGGGCGGCGCGGCGAAGCGAGCGCAGGTGCTGCAGGTCGATCGCCGGGTAATCGGTGGCGATGTTTTGCAGGATCTTTTCGTCTTCCAGTAGCGCGGCACGCAGTTTCTCCAGTCGATGCAGGCGCGCGGTCTCGCTGGCTGATTCGCCGCGGGCATCGGCCAGCGCGGCGCGGATCGGTTCGGTATCGGCGGAGCGCATCAGCCGGCCGATGTATTGCATCTGGCGTCGCTTCGCTTCGTCCTGGCGCGTCATGCGCTGCGCGGTGACGAGCGCGTCGCGAAGGTCATCGGGCAGCGCGACCTTTTTCAGCCGGTCGGCCGGCAGCGCGACCAACGCCTCCCCAAGCGCTTGCAGTTCCTCCATCGCGTGCTTGCGTTGGGTCTTGGAGAGCGGTTGCGATTCCGGCTGTGATTCGTCGTCGATGTCGGTCATGGGCTGTCAGCGTCGTTTGAAGGTGCGGGGCTGCGCCAGCGGAGGGGCGGCGCGGGCTGTTATGATAGCGTTTTTGCCACCCGCTCCGTTATCCATGTCACGAAAAGCCGCTCCGACGCACTCCGACGCGAGGTTCTCGCATTCGCTCGATACGTTGCGCTCCTACGCCCAGGATGTGTTGAACCATGCCCGGAAGTCCGGTGCCAGCGACTGCGAGGTCGATGTCTCCGAAGGGTTCGGACAATCGGTCAGCGTTCGCTGCGGCGAGGTCGAAACGATCGAATACAACCGCGACAAGGGCATCGGCGTCACCGTTTATCTCGGTCAGCGCAAGGGGCACGCCAGCACGTCGGATTTTTCGGCAGCGGCGTTGCGCGAGACGGTTGAAGCCGCGCTCAGCATCGCCCGCTTCACCGCCGAAGACGATTGCGCCGGATTGCCGGAAGTCGGATTGCTGGCGAGCCGCGAGCAGGGCTTCTCCGATCTGGATCTCTACCACCCGTGGCAGTTGTCGGTCGATGACGCGGCTGAACTGGCGCGGCGTTGCGAACAGGCCGCGTTCGACGTCAGCCCGGAAATCACCAACTCCGAGGGGGCTTCGGTATCGATCCAGGAGGGACAGTTCATTGCGGCGAACAGCCTGGGCTTCATGGGCGGCTATCCCACGTCGCGGCATTACCTGTCGTGTTCGGTCATCGCCGGCAAGGACGAGCACATGCAGCGCGACGACTGGTATTCGACCTCGCGCAGCCCCGAGCGGATTGCGTCGGCCGAGGAGATCGGCGATTACGCGGCGCGGCGTGCGTTGTCGCGTCTTGGCTCGCGCAAAATAAAGACCTGCAAGGCGCCGGTGCTGTTCGAGGCGCCGATTGCCGCATCGCTGATCGCCAACTTTGTACATTCCGTCAGCGGCGGCAGCCTGTATCGCAAGACCTCGTTCCTGGTCGATGCGCTGGGGCAGCGCCTGTTCCCCGAGTGGCTGCAGATCAGCGAGCGGCCGCATCTGCCCGGCGCGCTGGCGAGCAGCATGTTCGATAACGACGGGGTGGCGACGCGCGAGCGCGACGTGGTGGTCGATGGCGTGCTGCAGGGCTACTTCCTCAGCACCTATACGGCGCGCAAGCTCGGCATGCAGACGACCGGCAACTCGGGCGGTTGCCACAACCTGATCGTTCAGCCCGGCGACGACGACTTTCTCGGCCTCATCAAGCGAATGGATCGCGGTCTGCTGGTCACCGAGTTGCTTGGCCAAGGGGTCAATTACGTCACCGGCGACTATTCGCGCGGCGCAGCGGGATACTGGGTGGAGGGCGGCGAAATCCGCCATGCCGTCGAGGAAATCACCATCGCCGGCAATTTGCGCGACATGTTTCAGGGCATCGTCGCGGTGGGCAACGATGTCCTCGTGCGCGGCTCCCGGCACGTCGGGTCGATCCTGGTCGACGGGATGCGCATCGCCGGGAGCTGAGCCGTCAGGCAGCTCGCTTCCGGCAATCCGCAGGTTTCGCAGGGTTAATCGACGAGCCCGGCGAACAGCGCCGTGGAAAGGTAGCGCTCGCCGAACGAGGGAATGATCGCGACGATCAGCTTGCCGGCATTCTCCGGCCGCCTGGCGACCTCGATCGCCGCCCACAGCGCGGCGCCCGAGGAAATGCCGACCAGCAGTCCTTCCTTTTGCGCCGCGGCGCGTGCCGTCGCCAAGGCATCGTCGGCCTTGACCCGGATGATCTCGTCGTAGATCGCCGTATTCAGCACGTCCGGCACGAAGCCGGCGCCGATCCCCTGGATCGGATGCGGCCCCTTCTGCCCGCCGGAGAGCACCGGGGAGGCGTCCGGTTCGACGGCGATGGCCCGGAACGACGGCTTGCGTGCCTTGATCACTTCGCCGATGCCGGTGATCGTGCCGCCGGTACCGACACCGGAAATCAGGATGTCCACTTGTCCGTCGGTATCCCGCCAGATTTCTTCGGCCGTCGTCTTGCGATGAACTTCCGGGTTGGCGGGGTTCTTGAATTGCTGCAGTAGCAGGTAGCGCGCATCAGATGCTGCCAGCTCCTCGGCGCGCTTGATCGCGCCGCCCATGCCTTCTGGCCCGGGAGTGAGGATCAACTCGGCGCCGAAGGCGCGCAGCAAGGCGCGGCGCTCCTTGCTCATCGTCTCCGGCATGGTCAGCACCAGCTTGTAGCCACGCGCCGCAGCGACCATCGCCAGGGCGATGCCGGTATTGCCGCTGGTCGGTTCGACGAGGATCGTGTCGGGCTTGATCAGGCCGGCCTGCTCGGCGGCGGTGATCATCGCTTCGCCGATGCGGTCCTTGACGCTGTGCGCGGGGTTGAAGAATTCCAGCTTGGCGGCGATGGTGGCGACGGCCCCGTCGGCGATGCGGTTGATGCGGACGAGCGGGGTGTTGCCGATGAGGTCGGTGACGCTGTTGGCGATGTTCATGAGAGTCCTCCGGTCGATGGGTCGGGAACCCCTCCGGCGGTGCGGTCAGTGCTGCCCGCGGGAGGAGAATGACGGCAATGTACCAATCTATAGACCGGCGTTGAACGACTTAATTTCTATATGAATATTCTTGAAAAGAATATTTGTCGCCAGAAATGGCTCAAGAGTTGAATATGTGTCTGGCGAGGGGCGGCCCGCGCATGGCGGCGGGCCGCCCCCCTGATCAGGACAGGTAGCCCAGCATGCGCGGAAATGCCAGCGCGAGGTCGGGAATGAAGGTGACCAGCAGCAACGCAATGGTCATTGCGCCGACCAGCCACAGCACCCAGGGTACGGTGTCCTCGATGCGGATGCCGGCAATCCGGCTGGTGACCATCAGGTTGATCGCCATTGGCGGGGTGAATTGCCCGATTGCCATGTTCATCGCCAGGATGATGCCGAACCACACCGGGTCCCACTTGAAATGGATGATGACCGGGAGCAGGAAGGGGACGAAGATGAACAGGATGGAGACCGCGTCTAGGAACATCCCGGCGATCATCAGCAGCACGGTGACGGCGAGGAGCACGATGGTTTCGTTCGAGGAAATCCCGATCAGCAGCGAGCCGAGTGTTTCGAAGGCGCCTAGCGTGCTGCCTGCCCAGGCGAATACGCTGGCCAAGGCGATGATCAGCAGGATCACCCCGGAAACTTCCGCCGCTTCGGCCAGAACCTCGTAGATGGCCTCCCAGTTCAACGTGCGGTAGACCACCAGTCCGACGAACAGGCCGTAGAACACGGCAACCACGGCGGCCTCGGTCGGGGTGAACATGCCGGAACGCATGCCGCCGAGAATCAGCACCGGGGCGAGCAAACCCCAGATGGCATCCTTGAACGTCTGCCAGAAACTGGTGCGTGGCGCATCGTCGGGATTGTCCAGCGTGCCGAAGCCGTGCCGTGCCGAAATCCACATGATCGGTATGACTAACGCGAGGCCCGCCAGGAGGCCGGGAATCATCCCGGCGGCAAACAGCGCGGGGACGGACGCTTCGGGCACCAGTACGCTGTAGAGGATGAAGACGATCGACGGCGGAATCAGGATGGCGGTGGATCCGGCGGCGGCGATCACGCTGGCGGAAAACGCCGCGGGGTAGCCGGCGCGGACCATGCCGGGGATCATCACCGTGGCGACCGCTGCCGCATCCGCGGGGCCGGAGCCGGAGATGCCGCCAAGCACCATGCACACCAGCACTGCCGCCAGGGCGAGGCCGCCACGCCGCCTGCCGACGAGGGCGGTGGCGAAGTGCACGAGACGCAGGGCGACGCCGGAACGCTCGAAAATCATCCCGGCGAGGATGAACACTGGAATCGCCAGCAGCGGGTACTTGGCGATACCGGTATAGACGCTGGTGGGGACTGACATCAATCCGAGGTCGGCGAAGAACACTGCCGCCGTGGCGGAAAGTCCCATCGCGACGCCGAGCGGCACGCCAGCGAACATGAGCACGAAGAATGATATGAAAAGGAGTGCGTTCATTCGGCGTTCTTCCGTCGTGACATGGCGAACAGGAACAGTCGGACGACGATCAGCGCCGAAAGCAGCGGTAGCCAGGCGGTGTAGATCCACTGTGGCAGGCCCAGACCGGGCGAAGTGACTTCGAACTCGAAATCGTCCAGGGCCATTTTGTAGCCGGTCCAGGTCAGGAGGGCGAACATGGCCACGTTGGCCAGCCATTCGAGCACTGCGCAGAGCGTCTTGCCTGCATCCGGCAGCAGGTCGACGAGCAGGGTGATGCGCACGTGGTGGCGTTCGGCGAAGGCGGTGACCGATCCCACCAGAGTGAGCACCAGCAGCAGGAATACGGAGATTTCCTCGGTGAAGGCGAAGGAGACGTTGGTCAGGTAGCGGACCAGGACGTTGGCGAAGGTGATGAGGCAGAGGAGGGCCATGCAGCCGGCGGCGAAGGCGCGCTCGAACCGGGCCGGTCGGGAGGGGCCTGAGGGTTTCATGGGTAAGCCTTGATGCGGAAGGTCGGAAAACGACCGGACGACCGCGCGGTCGTCCGGGGTGGCGGACTCCGTGACTCGGTGTCCGCCGGTAGGTGCCTGTCGTGCCGGAGAATTACCTGGCGTTGGCGATCGCGGTTTCGGCCTTCTTGACCAGTTCCTTGCCGACCGTTGCCGTCCACTTGTCGAACACCGGGCGTGTCGCGTCCTTGAACGCCTTGCGCTGTTCCGGGGCCAGACGGGTGATGGTCACGCCGTTCTTCTCGATGCTTTTCAGCAGGTCGTCATCGCCGGGGGTGATGCCCTTGCGCGCAGCCACCAGATTTTCCGCGGCGGCTTGCTCGGCGGCTTCGCGTACCGCCTTGCGATCAGCTTCGCTCCAGGTTTTCCATACCTGCTTGCTGACGACGAAGATCAGCGGGTCGGCCATGTAGCCCCACAGCGTCAGGTGATTCTGGCCGAGGGTGTGCAGCTTGGCGATGCTGAAGACGGACAGCGGGTTCTCCTGACCGTCGACAGCCTTGGTTGCCAGCGCCGGCTGGGCATCGGCCCAGCTCATCTGCGTGGGGTTGGCGCCGAGCGCGGTGAAGGAGTCGATAAAGATCGGCGAACCGACGATGCGGATCTTCATCCCCTTGAGGTCGGCCGGCGAGGTGATCGGCTGCCTGGAGTTGGAGATCTCGCGGAAGCCGTTCTCGCCGTAGGCCAGCGGAACGACGCCCTGCTTGTCCAGAATGGTGAAGAGGTCCTTGCCGACTTCGCCCTTGATCAGCGCGTCGAGACCCTTGGCATCGGGAACGAGGAAGGGCAGCGAGAACAGGTTGAGCTGCTTGACCTGCGGTGACCAGTTGATCGACGAACCGACCGCCAGGTCGATGACGCCCTGGCGGATCGCCGAGAACTCGCGGGTCTGGTCGCCGCCGACCAGGCTCGTGCCGGGATACTGCTTGACGTTGATGCGGCCGTCGGTCTTCTGCTTGATCAGCTCGGCCCAGCGCTCGCCGGCCTTGCCCCAGGTGAAGGCCGTGCCGAGGACCGTCGAGAGACGGTATTCCGCCTTGTAGTCGGCGGCGTACAGACTGGGTGAGGTCAGGGTTGTTGCCGCGACGGTGACGGCGAATGCAGCGGTGTAAAGCTTGTTCATCGAATTCCCCCTTGATGGATGGTCTTGAAAATAGTTTGGTCCGCGAGTTTAGGTGGACCATCCTCGCCACGTCAAGGAAACGGGGCGGTTTGCGGCCCAACTCGCAGCTGTTTTGCGCGTATGACGAAAAGAAAACCGGCGATAAAGGTGGTGTGCCTTTATCGCCAGGAACGGGCCCGGAAAGCGGCCCGGTTCAGGAGGGTGTCGGTTACAACGTCAGTGCCGGAATGAAGGCGAAGGACAGAACGGTGGCCAGCGCGACGACATAGAACGGAATCAGTTCGCGCGACGACTTGAGGATCGAGACGTTGGCGATCGAACTGGAGATGAACAGCGTCGTCCCGACCGGCGGGGTATACAGCCCGATGGCCAGCGTCAGCACCATCACCAGACCGAGTTGCGTCAGATCCAGCCCGATCGTCTCGGCCAGCGGCACGAAGATCGGCCCGAGCAGCAGGATCGCCGCCGGCAGGTCGATGAACATCCCCGCGACCATCATGATCCCGATCAGCGCCAGGATGATCAGCCACGGCTCCTTC
>NZ_JCANUT010000046.1:0-33143 GCF_059569095.1 Propionivibrio pelophilus DSM 12018
GGCGTGTTCACCCCGACCGAAGCCGCGGTCGTCGCCGTCTTCTACGCCCTGATCGTCGGCATGGTCGTTTACCGCGAGATCCAGTTCAAGGACCTCTACATCATCTTCCGCAAGTCCGTGATCTCCTCGGCGGTGATCATGTTCATCATCGCCAACGCTGGCCTCTTCAGCCTGCTGATCACCCGGGCCGGGGTGCCGGAAGCGATCGGCGACTTCCTGAAGGAACACCTGACCTCGGCCGGCATGTTCCTGATCGGGGTCAACGTCGCGCTGTTCTTCATCGGCATGTTCATCGAGACCTCGGCGTCGATCATCGTGCTGGCGCCGATCCTGGTGCCGGTGGCGGCGAAGTTCGGGGTGGATCCGGTGCACTTCGGGACGATCATGGTGGTGAACCTGGCGATGGGGATGATCACGCCGCCGTTCGGGGTCAATCTCTTCGCGGCCTGTACGGTGGCCAAGATCTCGCTCGATCAGATGATCAAGCAGTTGATCCCCTTCGTCCTCGCCGTCCTCTCCTTCCTCATGATCATCACCTACGTGCCCCAGGTCTCCCTCTTCCTCCGGGATCTCGTCTATGGGGTGGCTGCGTAAGCACAGTTGATTTGTAACTATTGAATTGAATTGGAGAATCGGAAAATGAATGCAGCAGTCAAGAAACCTGTCGGCGTCGTCGGTCTCGGCGCGATGGGAATGGGTGTGGCCATGTCGCTGGTGCGCGCCGGGTTCGAGGTGCATGCCTGTGATGTGCGTCCTGAGGCTGTCCAGAAGGTGGTCGATGCCGGTGGCGTCGCCGCCGAATCGCCGGCGGCAATGGCGCCGTTGGTCGATGTGCTGATCACCGTGGTGGTCAACGCCGACCAGACCGAAGCCGTCTTGTTCGGAGAGAAGGGCGCTGCGCCGCACATGAAACCCGGTTCGGTGGTCATCGCCAGCGCGACAGTATCGCCCGAGTTCGCCAAGGCGTTGGGCAAGCGCCTGGCCGATGCCGGCCTGCTGATGATCGACGGCCCGATTTCCGGTGGCGCCGCCAAGGCGATGGCCGGCGAGATGACGGTCATGTCGTCCGGTTCGCCCGAAGCGTACGCCAAGTGCGAGGACGTGCTCGATGCGATCGCCGGCAAGGTCTATCGCCTCGGCGATGAAGTCGGCCCCGGCTCGGTGGTCAAAATGGTCAACCAGCTGCTGGCCGGCGTGCATATCGCCGCAGCGGGCGAGGCGATGGCGCTGGCGATCCGTGCCGGTGCTGATCCCGATCAGGTTTATGAAGTGATCACCAACAGCGCAGGCAATTCGTGGATGTTCCAGAACCGCGTGCCGCACATCCTGGCGGGCGACTACACGCCGTTGTCGGCGGTCAACATCTTCGTCAAGGATCTCGGCATCGTCCTGGATTACGCGAAGAAGAATGTTTTCCCGCTGCCGCTGTCCGCTGCCGCGCACCAGATGTACATGTCGGCGTCGGCCGCCGGGCATGGCGGCGAGGACGATTCGGCCGTGATCAAGGTTTTCCCGGGCATCAAGCTGCCCGAACCGAAAAAATAATTTCTTTCATCAAACAAGGAGCAGTAAATGACAGTTCTGCTTGGTTGCATTGCCGACGACTTCACGGGCGGCACGGACTTGGCCGGCATGCTGGTGAAGGCCGGCATGCGCACGGTGCAAATGATCGGCGTCCCGCAGGAGCCGATCGGTGACGACATCGATGCCGTGGTGATCGCGCTCAAATCGCGCACCAACCCGGTCGAAGACGCCATCGCCGAATCGCTTGCCGCCCTGCGCTGGCTGCAAGCCGCCGGCTGCAAGCAGTTCTACTTCAAATACTGCTCCACCTTCGACTCCACCCCGCGCGGCAACATCGGCCCGGTCGGCGAAGCGCTGATGGACGCCCTGCACAGCGACTTCTCCATCGCCTGCCCGGCCTTCCCGGTCAATGGCCGCACCATCTACAAGGGGCACCTCTTCGTCGGCGACATCCTCCTGTCCGACTCGGGCATGCGCAACCACCCGCTCACCCCGATGACCGACGCCAACCTCGTCAAGGTCCTGCAAGCCCAGATCAAGGGCAAGGCCGGCCTCGTCGATTCCAGCGTCGTTCGCCAGGGACCGGAGGCCATCAAGGCCCGCTTCGCCCAACTCAAGAGCGAAGGCTGCAACTTCGCCGTGCCGGATGCCCTCACCAACGACGACCTGATGGCCATCGGTGGCGCCTGTGCCGACATGCCGCTCGTCACCGCCGGGTCCGGCATCGCCCTCGGCCTGCCGCAGAACTTCGTCAAGGCCGGCCTGCTCGCCGAAGCCCAGGTTGCCGACGCCCTCCCGGCCACCGGCGGTCTGCGCGCCGTCATCGCCGGCAGCTGCTCCATCGCCACGCAAGGGCAGGTCGCCGCCATGCGCGAGAAGCATCCCGCCTTCAACATCGACCCGTTCGAACTCGCCCACGGCAAGGACGTCGCTGCAGAAGCGCTGGCCTGGGCCAAGGACAAGATCCAGAAGGAACCGGTCCTCTTCTACGCCACCGCCACTCCTGAAGCCGTCAAGGCCGTGCAGGCCCAACTCGGCACCGAGAAAGCCGGCACGCTCGTCGAAGACGCATTGGCTGCCATCGCCCAGGGCCTGATTGCCATGGGCGTTGGTCAACTGATCGTCGCTGGCGGCGAAACCTCTGGCGCCGTCGTCAAGGCCCTCGGCGTCTCCGGCCTGCGCATCGGCCCGGAGATAGACCCCGGCGTGCCCTGGACCACGGCGATTACCAAGAACACCGCCGAGAAGCCGATCGCCCTCGCGCTCAAGTCCGGCAACTTCGGCACACCTGATTTCTTCCTCAAGGCCTGGAGCAAGCTCGCATGACCGCCATCCTCTCCGAAGAAACCCGCGAACGGGACAAGATCGCCCGCCTCTCGCGCTCGCTGTACGAGCGCGGCCTGACGGCCGGCAGCAGCGGCAACATCAGCGTCCGCTTGTCCGAAGGCTGGCTGCTTACCCCGACCAACTCCTGCCTCGGCGAGCTTGACCCGGCGCGCATCTCCAAGCTCGACTGGGACGGCAACGTGCTCGCCGGCGATCAACCCTCGAAGGAAGCCTTCCTGCACCGCGGCATGTACGAAGTGCGTCCGAAGGCCGGCGCCATCGTGCACCTGCACTCGACGCACTCGGCCGCCGTCTCCTGCATGTGCGGACTCGACCCGGCCAACTGCATCCCGCCGCTGACCCCGTACTTCATCATGAAGATCGGCCGTCTGCCGCTGATTCCGTATCACCGCCCCGGTGACAAGGCGCTTGGCGACGTGATCAAGACGCTCGCGCCGAAGCACAGCGCCGTGCTGCTGGCCAACCACGGCCCGGTCGTCTCCGGCCCGGACCTCGAAGGCGCGATCTACGCCTCCGAGGAGCTCGAAGAGACCGCCAAGATCTTCCTGCTCCTGCAGAACGCCAAGACCAACTGCCTCAACGCCGAGCAGATCGAAGAACTCAAAGTCGCATTCAAACTGGATATCTGAAAGGACTGTCATGCCGAAGTTTGCCGCCAATTTGTCGATGATGTTCAGCGAAGTGCCGTTCCCCGAGCGCTTCGCCGCCGCTGCCAAGGCCGGGTTCAAGGCCGTCGAATTTCTTTTCCCGTACGACTATACGCCGGCCGAAGTCGCCGGCTGGCTGAAGGAAAACAACCTCGAAAGCGCGCTGTTCAACCTGCCGCCGGGTAACTGGGCGGCCGGCGAGCGCGGTATCGCCTCGCTGCCGGGGCGTGAGCAGGAATTCCGTGAGGGCGTGGCCAAGGCCATCGAATTTGCCTTGGCGATGGGCACGCCGAAAGTCCACTGCATGGCCGGCCTGTTCCCCGCCGGTGCCGATCGCGCCAAGCATCGGGCGGTCTATGTCGAGAACGTCCGCTACGCCGCGCAGGAACTCGCCAAGCACGGGCGCATGCTGGTGATCGAGCCGATCAATCCGCGCGACATGCCCGGTTACTTCCTGAACACGCAAGGGGATGGGCACGAGATCTGCAAGGAAATCGGCCTGCCGAACCTCAAGGTGCAGATGGACTTCTACCACTGCCAGATCGTCGAGGGCGACCTGACGATGACCTTCAAGAACAACTTCGCCGGCATCGGCCACGTGCAGATCGCCAGCGTCCCGACCCGCAACGAGCCGGATCAGGGCGAAATCAACTACAGCCACATCTTCAAATTGCTCGATGAAATGGGCTACGATGGCTGGGTTGGCTGCGAATACAAGCCGCGCGGCCGCACCGAAGACGGTCTGGGATGGCTTAAGGAGATGTGATGAAGGTTCTGATTACGGGGGGCGCCGGGTTTCTGGGACGGCGGCTGGCAGCCAGGTTGCTGCAACGCGGAACGCTGAAGAACGCCGAACTGCGTGAAGAAAAGATTGACCAGATCACCCTGTTCGACGTCGTGCCCGCGCTCGGATTCGAGGATCCACGGATCAAGGTGGTGACGGCGGACGTTGGCGACGCCGACGCGCTGGCCAAGGTCATCGACGCAGAAACAACCTCCGTATTCCACCTGGCGGCCATCGTCAGCCGGCAGGCCGAAGACGATTTCGATCTCGGCCTCTCGGTCAACATCGATGCCTCGCGCAAGCTTTTCGAAATCTGCCGCAAGGTCGGGCATAATCCGAAGCTGGTTTTCGCCAGTTCGCTCGCCGTCTACGGCGGCGCATTGCCGGAGGTCGTGCAGGACGACACGGTGTTGCAGCCGAAGACCTCGTTCGGCGTGCAGAAGGCTGTCATCGAACTGCTGCTTTCCGATTACCGGCGCAAGGGCTTCATCGACGGCCGGGTGTTGCGCCTGCCGACGATCGCCATTCGTCCCGGCAAACCGAACAAGGCGTCCTCATCGTTTGCCAGCAGCATCATTCGTGAGCCGCTGAACAACATGAAGGCCGTGTGTCCGGTGACCCAGGACATGAAGCTCTGGCTGATGTCGCCGCGCCAGGCGATCGAATGTTTCATCCATGGGCACAACCTGGGCGCGGAGGCCTTCGGGCAGCGTCATGTCCTTAATCTGCCGGGGGTGACGGTTTCCGTGCTCGAGATGATCGAGGTGCTTGGCAAGATCGCCGGTGAACCCGCGACCCGGCTGATCCGCTGGGAGCCGGATCCCGCCGTTCAGCGCATCATCCAGACCTGGCCGACGCGCTGGGACATGAGCCGGGCGCACATGCTCGGATTCAAGGGCGATCAGGACTTCGAAAGCATCGTCCGGGCGTTCATCAAGGACGATCTGGTCGGATAGTTTTCACAGATTCACCCGAAAAGGCCCAAGGCTCGCATGAACGCGGGCCTTGGGCCTTGTTTTTCGCTATCCTTCCGGCTTTGTTCGACCGGAACTCAATGCGCCGGCTTCGGGTCTCTCCCCAGCCTGAAGACGGCGTAACCTGATTAGCGACTGGAGACCTCATGCGCGAACGCGACACATCCCTGACGACCGACCAGAAGGCGCTGGCCGTCAACCTCGACAAATACAAGTTCGGCACGATCGTCGAAATCGGCGCGGGACAGGAAGTGGCGCGCCGATTTTTCCAGGTTGGTGCCGCCGCCGGAACCATCGCCAAGACGATGTCGGCGTACGACATGGCGGTCAGCGACGACATCTACGGCCAGGTCGACCGCTATGTGAGCCGGGCGCGGGTCCTGCAGATGCTCGACAAGGAGTTCAGCCAGGTCGTCTCCCGCCTCAGCGAAGTGCGGCCGAAGAACACCACCTTCTTCGCCTACGCGGCCACCGTGACGGCGCGCAGCTTCAAGCAGAAGAACGAGTGCCACGGCTGGGTCGGTATCCGCCTGCAGTTGCATCCCGGTGCCGAGCCGAGCGACGTGATCCTGCACGTGCGCATGCTCGACAACGACAACGCGCAGCAGAGCGATGCGCTGGGCATCCTCGGGGTTAACCTGATCCATGGCGCGTTTTTCTACCACCAGCGGCCTGAGTGGATCGTCGAAGCCTTGGCCGATAGCCTTGGCCCGGAGCGGATCGAGGTGGACCTGATTCACTTCTCCGGGCCGTATTTCGAGGAAGTCGAGAACCGGCTGATGAACCTGCACCTGGTGCGCAGCTGGCTCACCCGTACGGTGGTGTTCAATCCGGCGGGCGAGGTCGTGGTGCCGGGCGAACTGTTCTACCGCAAGCCGGTGATGGTGATGCGCGGCCACTTCAAGCCGGTGACCAACGTTAATGAGGACATGATGGCCGCCGGCCTCAAGCAGTTCAGCCAGCTGGCGGCGGTCGATGACTCGCAGATCGTCTCGCTGGCCGAGGTGACGATGAATTCGCTGATCCACGAGGACAATGTCGTCGATGCCGATTTCCTCGCCCGGGTCGATCTGCTCGGGTCGATGGGCTACACGGTGATGATCTCCGACTACCTGCGCTACTTCCGGCTGCGCGCCTACCTGCGCCGCTACACGCAGAAGCCGATCGGCATCGTGCTCTCGGTGCGCGACTTCCATTACCTCTTCGACGAGAAATACTACGAGGGCCTTGAAGGCGGCATCCTCGAAGCGTTCGGCAAGCTGTTCCCGGACAACACCTACGTGTACGTCTATCCTTCGCGGCCGCGCGGCTCTGACAAGTCAGCCGAAATCACGCTGGACAACGTGCAGGTGCCGGCCAACCTCCGGCACCTGCTCGACTTCCTGCGCGAGAACAACAAGATGCTCTCGCTGATCCCGCTTGACGACCGGCACATGCACATCGATGCCACCGAGGTGCTTGCCGCTCTCCGTCGCGGGCGCGGCGAATGGGAAAGCGACGTACCCGAGGCAGTCGCCCGGCGCATCGTCGAGCGGCGGCTGATGGGCTTCGACAGCGAATGACGCGACGGTGGCAAGTGATCGGAAAAAAGCGGGTTGCCGCCTGCTTGCTGCCGGTTGTCCTGGCGCTCTCCGCCTGCGCGCCATTGGCGCCACTTCCTGCAGGGGTTACGCGGAAGGTGCCGTCGCCGAACTTCGACGCGCGCCGGCCCAACCTGGTCGTCCTGCACCACACCAGCAACGGCACGATTGACAGGGCGCTTGCCACCCTGACCAATCCGGAGCGCAAAGTCAGTGCTCACTACCTGATCGGACGCGACGGCGAGGTCGTGCAGCTGGTCGAGGAAACCGATCGCGCCTGGCACGCCGGGAAGTCCTGGTGGGGCGGCAATACCGACATCAATTCGAGCTCGCTCGGCATCGAACTCGACAACGACGGCGACGAGCCGTTTCCCGACGTGCAGATCGACGCGCTGCTCGGCCTGCTCGGCGGTATCCAGGAGCGCCACGGCATTCCACGTGCGAATTTCGTCGGCCATGCCGACGTGGCGCCGGGCCGGAAGATCGATCCCAGTGCCTGGTTTCCCTGGCCGCGACTGGCCGAGAACGGCTTCGGCCTGTGGTGTGACGCGCCCTGGGCGCCGGCGCCGGAAGGGCTGGATTTGCTGAGCCTGCTCACCGCACTGGGCTATTCGCCCATCGACCCGGATGCCGCGCGGTACGCTTTCCGACTGCATTATGCCGCCGGAAGCGAGGCGATGACGGAGAGCGACGAAAAGGCGCTGGCGTTCTGTTTGCTGAATCAGCGGCTGTTGGAGAACGGTGCCGGAAACTGACGGCACGCATCTTCCTGGGTGCTTATCCCTTTGCCATGACGAAGCGCATCGCCGCGTAAGGCTTCAGCTCGAATTCGGTGACCGGCGACTGGTTTTCAAAGCTCATGGGTTGCAGACATCGCCACGATTGAGGCTGGTCGCTGACGTTCGCGGCGATGCCTTCGAGTGAACCGTTGTCGTTTTCCCAAGCCAGGGCGGAAATCTCCGCCGAGGAGACAGTCACGGGGACGATCCGCTTGCCCGCCGCGGCCGACAAGTGGCGCAGGACCGACCAGCAAGGAACCGGTGTCGTCCCTCCGTCGGGAAGAGGGCCGCTGGCGCCGTGGGATGCCTGCAGGCTCAGAACGTCGATGCCCAGCGGAGCCGCCGCCGCGGCATAGGCCGCTGTCCAGGCGGCACCGAATTGCGCACGATGTCGCGGGTCCGAATCGGCCATCGCGAGCCGCTCGAGCGTCCGGTTGGCTGAGGGCGCTTCGCCATACGGATTGCGTCGCATCGCGATGGACGCAGGTCCGAGTCGGTAGGGAAGTGCCGGCCAAAGAGCTTTTACGCTCCGAACGATGTGCGGCAACGTCTCCATCGTCTGCATCACGGAGCGATCATCGGCCGCATGCACGATCGGACAGGTGCTGTGGCCAATGAAGTCCAGTCCCTCCGCCGGCGGCCGTTTTCTGTTCAGCTCCGTGAAGTAGGTGAACATTCCGCCACCGATCCTGGCCGATGAAAAATTCTTGCGCGCGGCGTTGGCATAGTCCACGAGGGGCGGCAAGTCCGGCCAGACATCCGTGGGCTGGTAGCTCTTGAGATACGCCGCAGGCAGCAGCCGCACCGCATCGACCGCCAGTCCTGCGCGGGTGCACGCGTCTGCGACAGCTTCTGCCGCGTCATCAGGCGTCAGCGTGTCCGGTACCACGGCGTCCAGCTGCACGCAGACGGGCAGTCCGGCGCGTAACGCCGCGGCCGTGGTCAGGTCATCGATGGCGTCCGGATCGCGAAAGTCCGCCTCCATCACCCACCAGCCGGCGTCAAGTGCCCGCAAGGCGGCGTTTTCTTCGGCGGTCGCGCTGCGCAGACCTGGCGGAACTCCTGCCCCGATCTGAGGCATGCGTACTTCACCCGGCGCCCCGATTCCCACGGTGGCTTCGTTGGTCTTGCCGGTCAAGGCCGGCGCTCGGCCACTGCTGCTGACTACGCCGAGATGCACCTTCTGCGTGTAAGCGTGATCCTTCTTGAGCACATAGGGCCATGGGTCCAGCAATGAGCCAACGTACGTCTTGAACGATGCGTCCGACCAGTTGCGCTGATCTTCCATCTCGAACTTACTGGCGGGATCTGCCGGAAGGTCGGCTTCCAGCCGGCATTGCACGAGCACGCCGTCCGCGGCGGAATAGGTGAGGCAACGAATGTCGAAGACGGGCTGCGACGGGCTGATCTCGCGCGGGAAGCTGCTTTGACTCGTTGTGCCGTCGGTGTGCTCGACTTGCAGTTCGCGTCCCGCAACGCTTGCGGGGTGCAGTACGACAAAACCGCAGCGGCTGGTTTCGATGTCGGCGTCCGGGGTCGCGACGACCTCGAACACAAGCACGCCGTCACTCGTTCCTTCAATACGGGCACGGGCGCGAAGATGTCCCGCCGGGGTGCTTATGGTGAGTTCGAAACGGACCGCAAACGTCTCGTCGTGCGCGTCGATCGTGACATCCCCGATCGTTGCCGGTGCCGTACCCCAGTCGCGGTCGCGCAACAGATACGAGACACCCCGCACGATCTCGACGTCGTCCCAGCGGATGTCACGCAGTCCACCCTCACCGAATGAACACGACAATCGACCCGCGACCAGGCGGCGCGATGGCACGACCTGCTGCGTTGTGCCAAACTGTTCTAATAACGTTTCGTTGTCCATGCGTTCAGCACCTACCTGACGTTGACCGGTTCGCCGGCCGCGGCGTACGAACGCTCGACCAGTTCCAGGGTTTTCAGGTTGTCCCGTCCCGAGGTCTGCGGTTCAACGCCTTCGCGCAGGCAGTCGAGCCAGTGTTGCTGGATGTTCAGCACGCTATCCTGAATGTTGAACCACGGCCGTTCGGCCCACGGGTGCAACGGGGGCTCGCAACTCGTGCTGTACGACTCCCCGTCGACCCGATGCACGGAGAGCACATAATCGGCGCTCACCTGTATCGATCCGGCGTTTCCGTCAATCTCGATCAGCGTCTGCGGGAACAACTCCTTGGAGCGTGGTGATGCATAACTGCAATCCACCACGCTGGTGGCGCCGTGCTGATGTGACAATAACATCGTGGCGACATCCTCGCCGGCGATGCCTTGATTGACGCGTTGGGTCGAAGCGCCGATCACCCGGGCATCTCCCAGAAGGTAACGCGCCACGTCGAGGATGTGAATGCCGAGATCTTCGATGATGAAGCGGGAACCCTTCGCCAGATACGGCTGTGCGCGGTAGACATCGAATGCCGATCTGAAGCTGAAGCGTCCCCAGAAGGGCGTTCCGATCGCGCCACTCTGGAGGACGCGGCGCACCGCCTGGACCGGCGTCTGCCAGCGGAAGTTCTCGTGCACCATCAATGAAATCCCAGCTGCCTCGCACGTATCGACCATCGCTTGCGCGTCGTCGAGATCCGGCGCGAATGGCTTCTGGCAAATACAGGGCACACGCGCCGCCGCGGCCATCTCCACGAGCGCCCGGTGGCTATTCACCGTTGTGGCGATATCGACGAAGTCGAGTTGCTCGGAGGCAAAGAGCTCCCTGGCATCGGTGTAAGTACGATTGATGCCGAACTCCGAGGCCATGGCACTCAGCCGCGTTGCGTCAGTGTCACAGAGTGCGACAATCTCGACACCACCCAGCTGGCCCCAAGCGTGCAGGTGATTTCGAGAGAAAAAGCCGCAGCCGATCAATGCACCTTTCATCATTCGGAGTTCCTCCTTTAGTCGATCTCCCGGTTTTCCCGTTCCTTGAAGACACTGCTTACATTGATTGCCAGGGATTCTATCAGGGCATGAAACTCCAAATCTGTTGGCTCATGGATTCCAGCAAAGTGATTGCGTGAATGTCGTGTGCATCAGCGCCTCCCCCGCAATGGGGAGGGTATGCGAACTACCCGTGCGTCATTCCGGCGCAGGCCGGAATCCAGATTTTCGGAGCACGAACTGGATCCCGGTCTGCGCCGGGATGACGGAGTGTTCGCGATAGGTGCATACGACAGCCCTTGAACGGGGGGCGAACGTCCATGCGATTACCCGGTGGATTCCAGCATCGCCGGCAACTGCGCCGTCAGCGCCTGGGTCTTTGCCGTAGCGCTGCCGAGCAGGGCGAAACCCAACAGGTTGCCGCCCGGGCTGTGATAGAGCGCCTCAACACCTTCTTCAAGCGCCTGGCATGTCCAGCTGCCGTCCACCCCCGCGGCCGGCGGGCAGACCACCGTCGGACAGGCAGGGGTCTTGACCACTACCGGCATGGCCGGGTAACGCAACGGTGTCGGCGTGCCGGTCAGGGTTCGGGCCAGCGCGGCGGCCTGGTGCATGATCGGGAGGATGAAGGGCAGGTTCAGACCGGCGATTTCCGCGCAGTCGCCGCTGGCGTAGATCCCGGGGATGGAGGTTTCGAGGAGCCGGTCGGTGACGATGCCGCGCTGGCAGGCAATGCCCGCCGCCTGCGCGAGGGCCGTGCGCGGGCGCAGGCCGATCGCGGAGAGAATCCGGTCGACGAGGATTTTCCGGCCGTCGGCGAGTTCGATGCGGTAACCGTCGCCAGCGTTCCAGATCGCCTTCGCCGAAACACCGAAGAAGAACTCGATACCCTCTGCCTGCAGCGCCGTGGCGAAGTGCCGTCCGGCCGGCTCCGGCAAGAGGCGGGAGAGCGGCCAGCCGGCGGGGTCGATGACGAACGCCTTGATCTTGCGGCTGGCCAGGTCGTTGGCGAACTCGCAGCCGATCAGTCCGGCGCCGATCACGGCCACCGACTTCGCGTTTTCCAGGCTTTCATAAAAACGGTTGAAATCGTCCAGATCATTCACCGACTGCACGGTGTTCGCGGCGTCGCCCTCCATGGGAACGCGAATCGGGTCCGCGCCCCAGGCGATCACCAGGCGTTCATAGGCGAGTTCGGTGTCAGCGGTGCCATCGGCGATGCGCAACAGCCGTTTGTCCGGGTCGATGCCGGCGACCTCGGTATGGGGGCGGATGTCGGCGTTCAGCTCGGTGGCCATTTGCCCGGCGGTTTTTGTCTGCAACTGCGCCGGGGTCTTGTGGTTGGCCAGGGCATTGGAAAGCGATGGCTTGGTGTAGAAGCCGCCACCATCGCGGGTGATCAGCCGCAGCGGAGTGGAGCTGTCGATCTTGCGGAATTCCCGGGCGAGCGTGTAGCCGGCCAGTCCGGTGCCGAGGATGGTCAGGGCGGGCGAATCGGCGTCGCGAGGGGCGACTGTTTGCCCGGCCGGGGTCGCCGGTGTCTTCTCCGGTTCGACAACGACCATCTGGAAGTCGCTCTTCCCGGCCCCGCAGACGGGGCAGTGCCAGTCTTCCGGCACGTCTTCCCAACGGATGCCGGCGGGGATGCCTTCTTCGAGGCATCCCTTGGCCTCGTCATAAATCCAGCCGCAAATCGCGCATTCGTAGGTCTTCATGGCGGTAGTCCCGTTTCCCTGTCGATCAGCGTGCTGATGCCAATTTCCTAGAGCGACTTGTGCGTGCCGTCACAGAACGGTGGATTCCCTGTCTGCTTGCAGGCGCAGAAAAACACCTTCTTGTTCTCTTCCGCGGTGTATTTCCTCGGTGTGAATTCCGTGCCCTTGTGCGAACCGTCGCAAAACGGTTGCGACTGGCTGCGGCCGCAGGCGCACCACCAGTAATCCTTTCCTTGTTCGACATCGACGGGGCTGGGCGCCTTGGCGGCGATTTCAGGTTTGCTCATGGATGACTCCTCCGAAAAGCGCGCCGCGAGGGCCGGGCGCGCCGTTTCAGTCTAGCAAAGGGCGATTGTTTCGCCAGGCGCGCTTCGATAGCCCGAGCGCATCGCTTCGATTGGCTTAATTCATTTGAAACACGAACGTGAGAAACCTAGACTGCCAGTGTCGTAGTCGATACTTCATTCAAAGAGGGGGAATAGTCCATGAGCAACGAAAGTAAATGCCCGTTCGCCGCGGTGCACGGTTCACGCACGACGGTCAGCATGCAGTCGAACCAGGACTGGTGGCCGAACCAGCTGAATCTCAAGATCCTGCACCAGCACGACACGAAGTCCAATCCGCTCGGCAAGGACTTCAACTACGCCGAGGAATTCAAGAAGCTCGATCTTGCCGCGGTGAAGAAGGACCTCGTCGCCCTGATGACCGATTCCAAGGACTGGTGGCCGGCCGACTGGGGACACTACGGCGGCCTGATGGTCCGCATGGCCTGGCATAGCGCGGGTACCTACCGCATCGCGGACGGGCGTGGCGGTGCCGGCACCGGCAACCAGCGTTTCGCGCCGATCGGCAGCTGGCCGGACAACGTCAACCTCGACAAGGCGCGCCGGTTGCTCTGGCCGATCAAGCAGAAATATGGCAACAAGATCTCCTGGGCCGACCTCCTGATCCTGGCCGGCAACTGCGCACTCGAATCGATGGGCTTCAAGACCTTCGGCTTTGCCGGCGGGCGTGTGGATATCTGGGAGCCCGAAGAGGAAATTTTCTGGGGCGCCGAAAGCGAATGGCTGGCGACCAGCGACAAGCCCAACAGCCGCTACTCCGGCGAGCGCGATCTGGATAATCCGCTGGCCGCCGTGCAGATGGGCCTGATCTACGTTAACCCCGAAGGGCCGGACGGCAACCCGGACCCGGTCGCCTCCGGCCGCGACGTGCGCGTGACTTTCGCCCGCATGGCCATGAATGACGAGGAAACCGTCGCGCTGGTCGCCGGCGGCCACACCTTCGGCAAGTGCCATGGCGCGGGTGATGCGAAGCTCGTCGGCCCCGAGCCGGAAGCCGCATCGCTCGAAGAAATGGGCCTCGGCTGGAAGAACAGCTTCGGCACCGGCAAGGGCGTGCATACCACCAGCAGCGGCATCGAAGGTGCCTGGAAGCCGAATCCCACCACCTGGGACAACGGCTACTTCGAGATGCTCTTCGGCTACGAGTGGGAGCTCGTCAAGAGCCCGGCCGGCGCCAAGCAGTGGCTGGCCAAGGACGTCAAGGAAGAACACATGATCCCCGATGCGCACGACCCGTCGAAGAAGCATCGGCCGATGATGACCACGGCGGACCTCTCGCTGCGCTTCGACCCGATCTACGAGCCGATCGCCCGTCGCTTCCACAAGGACCCGCAAGCCTTCGCCGATGCCTTCGCACGCGCCTGGTTCAAGCTGACCCACCGCGACCTCGGGCCGCGCTCGCGCTACCTCGGCCCGGAAGTTCCGGCTGAAGCGCTGGTCTGGCAAGACCCGGTGCCGCCGGTCGATCATCCGCTGATCGACGCGAAGGACATTGCCGACCTGAAGGCCAAGGTGCTCGCCTCCGGCCTGTCCTCCGCCGAGCTGGTGTCCACCGCCTGGGCCTCGGCCTCCACCTTCCGCGGTTCGGACAAGCGCGGCGGCGCCAATGGCGCGCGCATTCGCCTCGCGCCGCAGAAGGATTGGGAAGCCAACCAGCCGGCGCAACTGGCCAAGGTGCTGGCCGCGCTCACGCGCATCCAGTCGGAATTCAACGCAGCCCAGAGTGCCGGCAAGGGAGTGTCGCTCGCCGACCTGATCGTGCTGGCGGGCTGTGCGGCCGTCGAGCAGGCGGCCAAGGCGGCCGGCTACACCATCGAAGTGCCATTCAGCCCCGGGCGCACCGACGCGACGCAGGAACAGACCGACGTCGAATCCTTCGCCGTGCTCGAACCGCTCGCCGACGGCTTCCGCAACTTCCTCAAGGGGCCGTCAGGCGTACGCCCCGAGGAACGCTTGCTCGACAAGGCGCAACTGCTGACGCTCTCCGCGCCGGAAATGACGGTGCTGATCGGCGGCCTGCGTGCCTTGAACGCCAACAATGGCCAGTCGGCGCACGGGGTCCTCACCCAACGGCCGGGCGTGCTCAGCAACGACTTCTTCGTCAATCTGGTCGACATGGGCACCGAGTGGAAGCCGACGTCCGAGGCGGGCGAGCTCTTCGAAGGGCGCGACCGCACGACGGGGGCGTTGAAGTGGACCGCCACGCGCGTCGATCTCGTTTTCGGCTCGAACTCGCAGCTGCGTGCGCTGGCCGAGGTCTACGCGCAGGACGACGCGAAGGAGAAGTTCGTACGTGACTTCGTCGCCGCGTGGAACAAGGTGATGAATCTGGATCGGTTCGACCTGAAGTAATGACAAACGAAGCCCCGGCAGGTCCAGACGCTGTTCCGTTCTGGCCTCCGGGGCTTTTTCATGACTTCAACCCGAGGCGACGCGAGAGCTTGTGCAGATTGCTCGCGTCCAGATCGAGCTGGCGAGCCGCTCGCGCCCAGTTGCCGTTGCAGTTGAGCAGCGCTTGCCGGATGAGCTGGCGCTGATAGGCATCGACGGCGGTTTTGAGCGGCAAGGGGGCGGCAGCGGGCGGCGCCTCGTCCGGATGAGCACCTTCCGTCGACCGCGATTCGCCACCGGGCAGGTCCAGGTCGAGCAGCTCCGGCTCCAGCGTCACGATTCCGGAACGGTCGGCGCCGCGGCTGATGGCGCGCAGGGCGGCGCGGCTGATGACGTGTTCGAGCTCCCGTACATTCCCCGGCCAGGTGTAGGTGCATAGCGCCGTTTCCGCACGGGGGGAAAGGCGCAAGCCGCGCACTCCGAGCCGGGCGCGGTTGATTTCGAGAAAGCGGCCGGCCAGCAACAACACATCGTTGCCGCGTTCGCGCAGGGGCGGAATCTGCACCGGATAGACGGAAAGCCGGTGGTAGAGATCGGCGCGGAAATGTCCTTCGCGGACGCGGTCGTGCAACTGGCGATTGGTCGCGGCCACGATCCTGACATCGACCTTGTGCGGCTGGTCGGCGCCGAGGCGTTGGACTTCGCCGTTCTGCAGCGTGCGCAGCAGCTTGGCCTGCACGGGCAGCGGCAATTCCCCGACCTCGTCGAGAAAGAGCGTCCCTCCTTCGGCCGCCTCGATCCGTCCGGCGCGTTCGCCGAGCGCACCGGAAAAGGCGCCTTTGACGTGCCCGAACAGTTCGCTTTCGGCCAGCGATTCCGGGAGCGCAGCGCAGTTGACCTGCACCAGCGGCCCGTCGGCGCGTTTCGACGCCCGGTGCAGATGGCGGGCGAACAATTCCTTGCCGACACCCGTTTCACCCAGCAACAACACCGGCAGTTCCGACTCGGCGACGACATCGAGTTCCTGCATCAGCGCCCGTAGCGGCGGGCTTTGCCCCACGATCTCGATTTCACCCTCGATCGCGGAGGCCGGCGAAGCAGCGTCCTGAACGAGTCGCCCGGCGCGCAGGCGGCGGTTTTCCTCTTCGAGCCACGAGACGCGCAGAACCATCTCCACCACGCGGGCCGTTTGCGCCAGTTCATCCTGCGCGGCTGCGCTGAAAACGTTGCCGCTCAGCGCGTCCAGCGTCAGCGCGCCCCACAGGTCGTCGTTCAGCGACAGACGGATTCCCATGCAGTCATGCACCGGCAACGGCTCGCCGGGATGCTGGTCGAGCAAGCCGTCGTACGGGTCGGGCATCGGGCTGCCGGGCGGGAAGCGGACGGGCTCCCGGCTCGCCAGAATCGCCGCCAGGCGCGGGTGCTGGGCCAGCAAGAAGTGACGACCAAGTGTTTCATGCGCCAAACCGTCGATGGCGGCCGGGCGCAGGCCATCGCCCTCGGTCTTCAGCAAGCCGACCGCGCCGCAGCCGAAATGCCGGCGTACGGCAGCCACCAGGTGCTGCAGCCGGACTGCCTGCGGCGGTTCGGTGACGAGGTCGGCCACGAGATCGGCGATCGGGAAAACTGATGTCATGGTGAAAAGTACCTCTTTAAAGGTAGTTAAGACCGTCTAAGGATACGGTAAAAAAAACCACAAAAATATAAATTATCGTTAAATCAGCGAATTAAAAACAGGCACGGGGATTGCAATGCATAAGCCACTATTGCTTCGGCACGATGAAGTAAAAGACCGCGTCATACCGGCGTACGCCGGTATCCCGTATCGGAGAGCAATCGCCGGCTGGACCCCGGCCTTCGCCGGGGTGACGAGTTCAGACATTACCTCGCCGAATCAATAACCCACTACACAACTCAACCACACGAAGGAAATCGCCATGAACCTGCTTGAACAACCCATCGGACAACTCGCTTGCGCGCTCCCCGGCTCGACCCGGATTTTTCACCAGCACAAGCTCGATTTCTGCTGTGGCGGGCACAAGACGCTGCGCGAGGCGGCCGAAAAGCGCGGGGTCAACCTCCAGATCCTGGTCGATGAACTCAGTCCGCTCCAGAGCCTCGGCGCCGCGGATCGCGATTGGCGTGCCGCGCCGGCGTCGGAACTGATCGACTACATCCTGCGCCGTTTTCACGAACGTCATCGCCAAGACGTCCCCGAGTTGATCCGTCTCGCCCGGCGCGTCGAGGAAGTGCACGGCGATCGCCCGGACTGCCCGACCGGCCTGGCCGATCATCTCGAACTCATGTTCGAGGAACTGCTCAGCCACATGATGAAGGAAGAGCAGGTGCTCTTCCCGATGCTGCTCGAAGGCAATGACCGCATGGCCCGCTCGCCGATCGCGGTCATGCGCTCCGAGCATGACCAGCACGGCGAGGCGCTGGCCGGACTGGAAACCCTGACCAACGACATGACCGAGCCCGCTGATGCCTGCAACACCTGGCGCGCGCTTTACGCGGGCTTGCGGCAACTGCGGGAGGATCTGATGCAGCACATCCACCTCGAAAACAACATCCTGTTCCTCAACGCCGAACGGCTCAATTGAGGCGGGGTTGAAGGTGCTCTCCCGGCGTATCGCCGGGGCGAGTACCGTGCGTGTCTTGTGTATCGCCCGGTTGCGACTTGACTTGAGACAGAAAAATCTCGTGGTTTGGTGGCTTTGGTAGTCTCGGGAACTGGTTTTTTGTTGTTTTCGTGCTTCAAAGCAAGTATTCGCACCCGATCCAGTCATGAATAGCCTTGTCGGTCTGGTCGTCCAGTACGAATTGCTCCTGCAGACAGAGCGAGCGAACATTGTTAGCAAGTTTCTGCGCCAGTGTCGCGGCGTCGTTCGGGCCTTCGTCAAAAGTATGACCACGTATGCTCAGGCCACGCAGTACATGAGTGACATCGTCTCGACTGACCGGCAAGCCTGACTCCTTGCAGCGGTCGCGGACGCGCTTCCCTGTCTCCATGAGATGAAAGGGGGTCTCTGCGACATCTAGGGCAATCGACGCGATGAGGTTCCGGTACTTCTCCGGTGAGAGTAATGGCACATCGGTCACCTCATGAATCTGCTTGGCGATCCTGAAGAGGTTCTTGTCCGGCCAGTCGGCGGCGACCGGAGGTTGTTGCGCAGCCTTGGTGGCCGGTTTGGCGGGATCGTACGCGATGCCGCCCGAGCCGTTCCAGTCGAACTCGATCGGGGTGATATCCAGAGATTCAATGAACTTGCGGAAGGTGCCTTTTCCGTCCCAGTCCGCCGCCAGACTGGCGTCCAGGCCGGTCAGTACAGTCGCCAGTCGGCCGCAGGGCACCGGCTGTTCGGCCTTGGCGACTTCAGCCTTGATCGCGTTGGCCACCGTGTCCAGCAAATTGGCCTTTTTCCGTTGGTTTGC
The DNA here is from genome assembly GCF_059569095.1 of Propionivibrio pelophilus DSM 12018. Taxonomy (NCBI): domain Bacteria; kingdom Pseudomonadati; phylum Pseudomonadota; class Betaproteobacteria; order Rhodocyclales; family Rhodocyclaceae; genus Propionivibrio; species Propionivibrio pelophilus. The sequence continues at coordinate 18,359 of NZ_JCANUT010000046.1, forward strand.
CGCGCCATTTTGCTTGGCAGGCTGCGCGTGTCGTCGCGGATCGTAAATAGTCCCCCCCGATTCCCAGCAGACGACCAGCGGCGCCAGTTCCAGCGACTCAAGCAACGATCGGAAACTACCGAATCCTGCCCAGGAGGATGCATCCAGACCGTCGATCTGCGTCAGCAGAAAGGAGGCGACCTTGGAGAGTGGTACCGGCGCTGCCGCTGCGCGTACCTCCTGCTGGATTAATTGCAAAGCACGCGGGCCGCATTCGGCGGCAGAGGTGCCTGCCTGCGGGGCTTCAGCGGGCGGTGGGGCCGTCGTTTCGTCGAAGTTAAGCGCATTGCGGACGAAATCATCCTGATCGATCAGCAAATCGGCCGACGCCCGATAGGCCGCCGAAGGAAAGCCGATGGCCAGCACGGTCGTGCGCCGGTCCCAGCGGCGCAGCTTGCGCAGCACCGGGGTGAAGTCCGCGTCGGCCGAGAAAACGATGAATTCGTCGTAGTGGGTTTCGTGCTGTAGCAGATCGACGATATCCAGCACCATGTTGATGTCGGTGCTCGTCTTGCCTTCGCTGGTTAGCGCAGGACAGTCGATTATTTCGAAGCCGGCCAGGTTGAACGATGGCCGAAAACGCTGGTAGGCCTGGGGGTTCAGGTAGCAGCGGCGGACCAGTACGCGCCGCTTCGCACTCGGCGCGGTCGGTTCGGGCATCTCCAAAGACTTGATCAGCCAGTTCATCCAGACTGTCGGGTTGCGGGCGAATTGGTCTGCTGTTTCCTGGTCCAGACGGCGCAGACCGGAATAGACGTTGTCGAAATCAACGAATAGGGCGCTTTTCATTTGATGGTTTTCTGGTTCGAGGGTTGGCGATCTTTTTCTGCGAGAAGCGGTGCCGGGGGTTGATGTCTGACCACGTTACGGCACCTCGACTGCACGCGCCACGTCGTCGTGGCATTCGGCGCATTTGCCTGTCATCAGCAAGTCACCGCCTTTGATCATTCCGCTGAAATTGGTGCTCGCCCCATACATTGGCTAGCAGGCGCTGACGGATTTCGGCAGGGATTGATTCCCAGCGCTGGGGGGCTGGTGGGGTGAAACCAGGAAGTGATTCGATGATCATGGCCTACTCTTCGAACAGTTCCGAGTGCGTACCGGCGCGCACAAAGATGATGGTATTGCCATCCAGCCGGTAGATCAGAAGGAAGTCGCCTCCAATGTGGCACTCGCGGTGGTCGGCCCAGTCGCCCTTGAGCCGATGATCCAGCCATTCGGGGCTCAGCGGCGCATCGTTGGCGATGAGCAGCAACATCACTTCTTTCAGGTGCTTGAGGTCGTATCGGCCCGAGCAGGAAAGGCGTTCCCAGTCTTTGAGGAAGACCTTGGTGTAATCGCACGCCCTGGGGGGCGAGGCCCGTTTACTGTTGGCGGGCTTTTTCGAGGTCATCAATCAATGCATCGGCAGAATCGAAACGCGCGGCGCGGGCTTTCGTGATTGCGCGGGCTTCTTCGATTGCCGCGCGGGTCTGGGCATTGGGAACCTTAAGCTCCAGCGGGAAGGCCTGGTCGTTGACCACTCGCTTGAGCAAGATGCGCACGGCATCCGACACAGACAGCCCCATGGCTGCCAGTGCTTCGCTGGCTTGTGCCTTGATTTCGTCGTCCACGCGGACGTGCAGCATGGTGGAATGGGCCATGGTCAGAACCTCCGTTTTTTGCGAATTTTGTATCTCTTTTGCGATACGGTCAAGTGGCTTAAGGGGCGGGCACGAGGTGACTCCACGATTGGCTGTTGGCGTTCGCTGCTTGGTCGGCCTCTCGTGGGCCGAGTGCGGAGACAAAAAATGTCTCTTGTCTCATCGATAATAGTTCCATATTATTGGAAATATGGAAACCAAAGACGCTGTCAATGCCTTCGCTGCGCTGGCCCAGGAAAGTCGCCTGGCCGTGCTTCGCCTGCTCGTGCAAAACGGCCCGGACGGGCTGACGCCGGGGGTGATCGGCGAGGCGCTGGCGATGCCGGCGCCGACGCTTTCGTTCCATCTCAAGACGCTGGCGCAGGCCGGGCTGGTGGTGGCGACGCAGGAGGGGCGCTTCGTGCGCTACCGCGCGGCGATGCCGGCCATCCGGGCGCTGGCGGCTTTTCTGACAGAAGACTGCTGCAAGGGGCAGCTTTCGATTTGCTGATTTTTGCTGATTCAACGAGGAGAACCCGTGACTACCAATCAACCGATCAACGTGCTGGTGTTGTGCACCGGCAACTCCGCCCGCTCGATTCTCGGCGAGGCGCTGTTCAACCATCTGGGGCAGGGGCGTGTGTGCGCTTTTTCGGCTGGCAGCCAGCCGTCGGGCAAGGTCAATCCGGTGGCGCTGGAAACGCTGGAGAAGCACGGTGTGCCGCTGCCGTCGGACGTGCGCAGCAAGTCGTGGGACGAGTTCGCTGCGCCCGGTGCGCCGCACATCGACTACATCTTCACGGTTTGTGCCAGCGCGGCGGGCGAGACCTGCCCGATCTGGCCGGGGCATCCGACGACGGCGCACTGGGGCATCGCCGATCCGGCGCATGTGGAGCCGATCGAGGCGCGGCGCGAAGCGTTTGAAGTCGCCTATCAGGCGTTGGAGAAGCGCATCAAGGCCTTCCTGGCGCTCGATCTGGGAGCGATGTCGGCGAAGGACGTGGCGACGGCCGCGCGGCTGATCCATGAGGCTGCGGGAGCAACCGGGCAATGAGCGCGCAATGTGAAGTGGCCATCAAGCAGTCGGCAGGCGCGCCGATGAGCGTCTTCGAGCGCTATCTGACGGTTTGGGTGTTCCTGTGCATCGTCGCCGGCGTCCTGCTCGGTCAGACCTTGCCCGGCGTCTTTCAGGCGATCGGCCGCATGGAGGTCGCGCAGGTCAATCTCCCGGTCGGGCTGCTGATCTGGGTGATGATCATCCCGATGCTGGTGAAGGTCGATTTCGGCGCACTGCACGAGGTACGCCAGCATGTGCGCGGCATCGGTGTCACGCTGTTCATCAATTGGCTGGTTAAGCCGTTTTCGATGGCCTTTCTCGGCTGGCTGTTCGTCCGCCAGCTCTTCGCCCCGTATTTGCCGGCCGATCAGCTCGACAGCTACATCGCCGGATTGATTCTGCTGGCGGCGGCGCCGTGCACGGCAATGGTTTTCGTGTGGAGCCGCCTGACCAAGGGCGATCCGCTGTTTACGCTGTCGCAGGTGGCGTTGAACGACACGATCATGATCTTCGCCTTCGCGCCGCTGGTCGCTTTCCTGCTCGGCATTTCGGCGATCACCGTGCCGTGGGACACCCTGTTCACTTCGGTCGTGCTGTACATCGTCATTCCGGTGATCCTTGCGCAGCTCTGGCGAAAATCCTTGCTCAAGGGCGGTCAGGCGGCGTTCGACGCGGCGATGGAGAAGATCGGCCCGTGGTCGATCACCGCGCTGCTGGCCACGCTGGTACTGCTCTTCGCCTTCCAGGGCAAGGCGATCATCGAGCAGCCGCTGATCATCGCACTGCTCGCCGTGCCGATCCTGATCCAGGTGTTCTTCAATTCCTCGCTCGCCTACTGGCTGAACCGGAAGGTCGGCGAGAAGCATGCGGTGGCCTGTCCGTCGGCGTTGATCGGGGCGTCGAACTTTTTCGAGTTGGCCGTGGCAGCGGCGATCAGCCTGTTCGGCTTCGAGTCCGGCGCGGCGCTGGCGACCGTGGTTGGCGTGCTGATCGAGGTACCGGTGATGCTGCTGGTGGTCAAGGTGGTCAATCAGACGAAGGGCTGGTACGAGGTCGGTTTGAATCCGGGCGGTCAATGACCTGTCGTAGAGTGATCGAGTTATTTCTTCGAGTGGTGTTGCCATGAAAATCTGGGTTGATGCCGACGCGTGTCCGGTGGCGGTCAAGGAAATCCTCTACCGGGCGGCCAACCGTACCCAAATTCCGCTGGTGCTGGTTGCCAACCGGATGCTCCGCGTGCCGCCTTCCCCCTGGATCACGGCCCTGCAGGTGCCGGCCGGGTTCGATGTGGCGGACAAGCGGATCGCCGCGGAGGCGCAATCGGGCGATCTGGTCATTACGGCCGATATCCCGCTGGCCGCCGAAGTCATCGCCAAGGGCGCGGCAGTCATCGATCCGCGGGGTGAGTTGCTGACGACGAGCAATATCCAGGAACGCCTTGCCATGCGCAATTTCCTGGACAGCCTGCGCAGCAGCGGTGTCGAAACCGGCGGGCCCGCGGCGCTCTCCGACGCGGATCGGAAGACGTTTGCGGACCAGCTGGATCGGTTGCTGACAAGGATGAATAAAGCATGAGTGCGACGAAACACGACGAAGTCCGTCGGGCGGTCCGCCAGCAATATGGGCAGATTGCCGAGAACAACAGCTGCGGCTGCCGTCCGTCCTGTTGCGGGGCGTCGCCGACTGAGGTCGACGCGCTCTCGCAGGCGGTGGGTTATTCGGTTGATGAAACAGGCGCCGTGCCCGAAGGCGCCAACCTGGGTCTGGGCTGCGGCAATCCGCAGGCGATTGCCGCGCTCAAGGCCGGCGAAACGGTCCTCGACCTCGGCAGCGGGGGCGGCTTCGACTGCTTCCTGGCAGCCCGGCAGGTTGGCGATCACGGGCGGGTGATCGGTGTGGACATGACGCCGGCGATGGTGTCGAAGGCGCGGGAGAATGCCGAGAAGGGCAGCTACAGGAACGTCGAGTTCCGCCTGGGCGAAATCGAGAATCTGCCGGTTGCCGATGGCATTGTCGATGTGATCATTTCCAACTGTGTAATCAACCTCTCGCCGGACAAGCCGCGCGTTTTCGCCGAAGCGTTCCGGGTGCTGAGGCCCCGCGGCCGTCTGGTGATTTCCGACGTCGTCGCCTTCGCGGAGATGCCCGCCGAATTCCGGCGGGACATGGCGCTGCTCACCGGCTGCATGGCCGGTGCGTCGCTGATTTCCGAGGTGGAGGCGATGCTGGGCAACGCCGGCTTCGAGCAGATTCGCATCGTGCCGAAGAACGAGAGCAAGTCGTTCATTCGCGATTGGGCGCCGGGTACGGCGGTGACCGATTATGTCGTTTCGGCGACAATCGAAGCCGTCAAGCCTGCGACCGGATCTTCCATCGAGATGCGCCCGGCACAACCTGATGACTTTCCCGCCATCATTTCGCTGCTGACGGCATGTCATTTGCCGACTGGCGATTTGAACGCGGACGCGATCGAAGGCTTCATTGTCGCGGTGTCCGGAAACGCGCTGGTCGGCGTTTGCGGGCTTGAGGTTTTCGGAACCGCGGGCTTGCCGCGTTCGCTCGCCGTTGCACAGGAATGGCGCGGGCGCGGCATCGGCGAGCGCCTGGTCGCCGAGATCGAGCTACGGGCCCGGGATGCGGGTGTCGGCGCCCTCTACCTGCTGACGACGACCGCGCAAGCGTATCTGCAGCGTCTGGGGTATGCGGATGTCCAGCGAGACGCGGTGCCGGAGACCATCGCCGCCCATCCCCAGTTTCGCGGCCTGTGTCCGGCCAGCGCCAAGTGCATGCGCAAGCGCCTGGATTAGTCTTTTCGCGACAAGGCAAGCGATGTCATCCCACGAGTGCCACCAGCGGGCATGGCGACTGCACCAGGAGGAATTGCGGAGTTTCCTCGTGCATCGTTCCGGCTGCGCGACCGACGCCGACGATCTGTTGCAGGAGGTCTTCCTGCGCGCCGTGCTGCAGGGCGCCGACTTCTGTCGGGTGGAAAATCCCCGTGCCTGGCTGTTCCAGGTGGCGCGCAATTTGTTGGTGGACCGTTTGCGTTTGACCAGGGAGCAGGTTCCGCTGCCCGACGACCTGCTCGCCGACGCGCGGCCGGAAACCGCCCCGGTCGATCTCTTGAGCCATTGTCTGCCACGCGTGCTGTCGGAACTCTCGCCGGAGGATCGCGAAGCGATCGTGCTTTGCGACATCCAGGGCATGACGCAGAAGGCCTTCGCCGGGCGTCTGGGCCTTTCGCTTCCGGCCGCCAAGTCGCGCGTGCAGCGGGCGCGGCTGCGGTTGCGCACGCAGTTGGCCGACGCCTGCCAGTTGACCTTCGATGAAGAAGGAAAGGTTTGCTGCTTCGTTCCGCGTCCGCCGCTGGAGTCAGGGACTCCGGTTCGATAGTCGCTGTTTCACCCTTGGTGTTTGGTGATCTCCTGTTTCAGCATTTCCACCGTCGGCACGCGGCCGGAAACAACAACCTTGCCGTCGATGATTGCGGCCGGAGTCATCATCACCCCCATCGGGGCGAACACGCGCGGATCGGTCAGGTGCTCGATTTCGGCGTCGATGCCGAGTTCGGCACAGGCGTCGCGGACGTTCTTTTCCGTGGCCTGGCATTTTGCGCAGCCGGGGCCGGCGATCTGGATCTTCATGGTCATTCTCCTCGCTAAAGAATGAAATTGCCGAACAGCCAGCCGATCAGCGTGCCCAGTACGATGATCGTCGGCACATAGACGAGCGCCTGGCGGATGCCGAACACGCGGGCGATCGCCAGCCAGTTGGGCAGGCTGAGGCCGGGCCCGGTCAGCAGCAGCGTCAGCGCCGGTCCCTTGCCCATGCCGAGCCCCATCAGTGTGTCCACGAACGGCGCTTCGGTCATCGTCGCGAAATAGCTGACCGCGCCGATCAACGTGGCGAGAAAGTTGGCGGACAGACTGTTGCCGCCCAGCCATTCACGAATCCAGGCTTCCGGCAGCAGGTAACCGATGACACCGACGATGAACACGCCGCCGAGCAGCAGCGGGAAGATGATGCGCACGAACCACCACGTCTCCTGCATCCACTGCCCGAGGTCGTCGTGGCTGACGGTCCGCCAGACGTAGGCTGCGGTGAGCAGCGTCAGGCCGCCCCACACGGCGACCTTCACCCCGTACGGCCCGCTCTGCACGAGGTAGTTGGGCAGCAGCAGGGTGAGCACGAGCAGCACGATCAGGATCAGGCTCTTGCGTTCGATGAACGATACGGCTTCCTCCGAGGTGTCCGGTGTCCCGGCGCGTTGCGGGTGCGGCTGGTTGCGGAAGGCGAGCGTCATGACCATGCCGACGGCGAAGGCCATCAGCAGGGCGGCGACGATTCGGGCGACAACCATTTCGGTGCCCAGGATGGTGCCGGTATAGGTCAGCGCCAGGACGTTGGCGGCAGGCGCCACCCAGAGAATGATGAAGGCGGCGCCGATGCCTGCGCCAGCGTAATACAGGCCGCTGGCCACCGGGATGACCGTGCACGAACAGGCGGCGATGAGAAAACTTGCGCCGCAGGCCAGCGGGAACGAGCGGCGTTTCCTGACCTGTTCGCCGAGCAGCGCCAGGATTGCCTCCCGGCGTATGAAGGTGACCATCGCCCCGGCCAGCAGGAAGGCCGGGACCAGGCAGGTCAGGACGTGGGTGGCGATGTAGTCGTTAAGGGCGGCCAACCCGGCGCCCAATATCCCGGTAAGCATGGTGTGCTCGCTTTTTCGAATTGTCGAAGTCGCTTGCGGCGCAATTCCTTGGGCGTTATCGGGTGGTCTGCATTCGCCAGGAACGGGGGAGCGCTCAACCCCAATATAGATCGTTCAGTCGGGCTTTTCTGTACTGCGTGGGCCGCGTTAGCGGTAGACTCCACGGCTTTCGAATTTGTCGATCAGCAAGGTGCCGAGGCGCGCCGGATTCATGAACATCATCCCATTCACCGCACTGGCCTGTCCCCTGGACGGGCTGCCACTACACAGCAACGGTACTGCGTGGCGCTGCGCCGACGGCCACAGTTTCGACATCGCCAGCCAGGGCTACATCCATCTGTTGCCGGTCCAGCACAAACGTTCGCGCGACCCGGGCGACAGCAAGGAGATGGTGGCCTGCCGGCGACGCTTTCTCGAAGCCGGCCATTACCAGCCGATTGCGGAGGCGGCACGGCGTGCCGTTCTGGCGGATACCTTTCCCGGCGCAACGATCAGTTGCCTCGATGCGGGCTGCGGCGAAGGCTATTACCTGCGCCAGCTTGCCGCCAGCGATGAAATTCGGGATCTGGCGCTGATCGGGCTGGATATCTCCAAGTGGGCGGTCCTTTCCGCCGCGAAGCGGGACAAACGGATGACTTGGGTCGTCGGCAGCAACGCCAATCTGCCGGTGCTCACGGGGTCGCTGGATCGCGTCCTGTGCATGTTCGGTTTTCCGGTCTATCCCGAGTTTGCCCGGGTGCTCGCGCCGGATGGCCAACTGGTGCAGATCGATGCCGGTCCGGATCATCTGCGTGAATTGCGCGAGATCATCTATCCCGTCCTGAAAGCGGAACGGGCGATCGAGGCGGCGGTTCCGGCCGGATTTTCGATGGTGTCGAGCGAGACGGTGCGCTATCCGGCCGAGATCGTCGGCCAGGCGCAGATTGCCGACCTGCTGGCCATGACGCCGCATCTTTTTCGCGCCAGCAGCGAGGGCAAGGCGCGAGTTGCCGCCTTGCAGTCCTTGTCGGTCACGGTCGATGTCCGGCTGACGCGTTACCGGAAGCGTTGAGCCTTCCAGGAAATGCATCCTTTTTGCGGTTCATTCGTCTCCGTAGGGGAGCGCTGAACTATTCGTCACCCCGGCGCAGGCCGGGGTCCAGTTCGTTGCATTTTCTGGATTCCGGCCTTCGCCGGAATGACGATCCTAAACGAATTCATCTGTTGATCGATCGGAGTTGTCCTGTGTCTGCCGAATCTCAAGTTCTTCCTTCTCCGGTGCTAGGCCGCTGGCTGGCCGGCATCGCCGTCGCGGCGGGCGTCTGGCTTTTCGCCTACAGCAATCTGACCGCCTTCGCCGATGCCGTCATCGCCGCGCTCGGGCTGACCCGCGCCACGCACCTCGGCGAGGCGGTGCATTTCTTCGTTTACGACACGCCTAAGGTGTTGCTGCTGCTTACCGGCATCGTCTTCGTCATGGGCATCGTGCAGACCTTCTTTGCTCCGGAACGCACGCGTGCGCTGCTTTCGGGCAAGCGACTCGGCATCGGCAACGGTTTGGCGGCGACGTTGGGCATCGTCACGCCGTTCTGTTCGTGCTCCGCGGTGCCGCTGTTCATCGGCTTTCTCTCCGCTGGCGTGCCGCTCGGCGTGACCTTCTCCTTCCTGATCGCCGCCCCGATGGTCAACGAAGTCGCGCTGGTACTGCTCTTCGGCATGTTCGGCTGGAAGGTGGCGGCGCTGTACCTGGGCATGGGCCTGCTGGTGGCGATCGTCGCCGGTTTCGTGATCGGCGAGATGAAGATGGAGCGCCACCTGGAAGAGTGGGTGCAGAAGATTCACGCCGGCCAGGTCGATCCGACGGTCGGGCTGAATCTAAGCTGGGTCGAACGGTTCGAGGCGGGCTGGAGTCACGTCAAACAGATCGTCGGCAAGGTGTGGCCGTACATCCTGGCCGGCATCGCTCTCGGCGCCGGCATCCACGGCTACGTGCCGGAAGACTTCATGGCCTCGTTCATGGGCAAGGACGCCTGGTGGGCCGTGCCGGCCGCCGTCGTCCTCGGCGTGCCGATGTACACCAACGCCGCCGGGATCATCCCGATCGTCGAGGCGCTGATCGGCAAGGGCGCGGCGCTCGGCACCGTGCTGGCCTTCATGATGGCGGTAATCGCGCTCTCCGCGCCGGAGATGATCATTCTCCGGAAGGCGCTCAAGCCGCGCCTGATCGCCACGTTTGCCGGTATCGTGGCCATGGGCATCCTGCTCGTCGGCTATGTATTCAATGCTATTTTCTGAAAGGAGTGTTTCATGAAAGACGTAAAAATTCTGGGTACGGGATGTGCCAACTGCAAGAACACGCTGGCGCTGGTCGAGCAGGTGGCCAAGGAAAAAGGCGTGGAGATCAAGCTGGAGAAGGTCGAGGATCTGCCCTCGATCATGGGCTATGGCGTGATGTCCACGCCGGGCGTGGTGATCGATGGTGTGGTGGTGCACGCCGGCGGAGTGCCGGCGAAAGGCAAGGTCGAAGGCTGGTTCTGAGGCCGTCGCCGCATGAGTCATTGTTGCTCGTCTTCCGCGCGCGACGCCGGTCTGCCACGCAAGCGCATCTGCCCCGCGTGTGCGACTGAATGTATGGAGGTCTCCTCGCGGACCATCGCGCACCACATCAGGTTTTCCTGGCGTTGGGCAGCTTCCTCCGGGTGTTACTACTTTTGCGACAACCCTGATTGCAATACAGCGTATTTTGGTGACGATGGCTCGGTCATTTCAAAGGCCATGTTTAGAGTCCCGAGCGCCGTGAAAGAGAAGGGTGGGGATGCGGTGCTGTGTCACTGCTTCGGCGTCAGCAGGGCGGATTTCGAGAGGGAGCCGTCGATCAGGGACTTCGTGGTGGAACAGACGAAAGCGGGACGTTGCTCCTGCGAGACCAGCACCCCTTCGGGACGGTGTTGCCTGAAAGACTTCCCAAAGCCGAAGGCCTGAACGTGGTGAAGGGCGACCCAGTGGTCGTCCTTTTCTTCCTCGGCAGCTACATGATGCCGTCGTCGCCGTCCCTGTCGATCCCCAGTCTGCGCATCTTCTCCCACAGCGTCTTGCGGCTGATGCCGAGCGCGTCGGCGCAGGTCTGGATCTGCCACTGGCTGGTATCGAGCGCCCGCACGATGAAGTCGCGCTCGCACTCATTCAGGTAATCGCGCAGGTTGCCGCCGGTACTCTGGGGTTCCGTCGCTGCGACGGGCGGGTCGAACAGGTGATCGACGCCGATGCTGCGGCTGTCGGTGAGCAGGCAGGCGCGTTCGAGCGTGTTGCGCAGCTCGCGGATGTTGCCCGGCCACGGGTAGGCAAGCAATGCCTGCTCGGCGGCGGCGGTGAGGACCGGTGGTTTTTGTCCGTGGCCCGAGAATTCGCTCAGGAACAGGCGGCTGAGCCACAAGACGTCCTCGCGCCGTTCGCGCAGCGGCGGCACGCGCAGCTGGACGACATTGATGCGGTAGTAGAGGTCTTCGCGGAATTCGCCGTTGCCGACCATTTCCTTGAGATCGCGGTGGGTGGCGCAAAGCAGGCGGATGCTGACGGCGGTCGGCGTCTCGCTGCCGATGCGCGTGATGCTGCGCTCCTGCAGTGCGCGCAGCAGCTTGGTCTGCATGCCCAGCGACATGTCGCCGATTTCGTCGAGGAACAGCGTGCCGCCGTCGGCCTGCTCGAACAGCCCGCGCCGGCTGCGCAGGGCACCGGTAAACGCGCCCTTCTCGTAGCCGAACAGTTCCGCTTCGAGCAGGGTCTCGGTCAGCGCGCCGCAGTTGATGGCGACGAAGGGGCGCTCCGGCCCGCCGAGGTCGTGGATCGTGCGGGCGATGCGCTCCTTGCCGACGCCGGACTCGCCTGTAACCAGGACGGTGGTGATGCTGCCGGCGAGGCGGGGCAGCAGGGCAATGATGTGGCGCATGGCCGGCGACGAGCCGAGAGCATTCACCGACTCCGGCGCCGCCGGGCCGGCGATGGACTGGATGCGGTCCATCAGCGCGTCGAGGTCGAAGGGCTTGGTGATGTAGTCCTGTGCACCGAGCTTGAGCAACTGGACGGCGGTGTCGATGTTGCCCTGTCCGGTGATGAACAGGAACGGGGGCAGCGCGACGTGCTCGCCGGCCAGCCGGGCGAACAGCTCGTCGCCGCCGAGGTCGGGCAGACGGATGTCGCTGATCACCAGGAAATATTCGTGCGTCAGCAGCGCGGCCTCGGCAGCCGCGGCGGTGCGGTGCCAGTCACATTCGTACCCGTCGAGCACGAATCGGTCGGCGAGCGACTCGCCCATGATCTCGTCGTCTTCAATCAGGCAGATACGGTTCGTTCGATTCGTTTGATTCGTCACGTCGGGTGTCCAGGGGCAGGGTTACGATGAAGCGCGTCAGGGTACTGGTGGTTTCGGCGCGGATGGTGCCGCCGAGCTGCGTCACGATCTGGTAGCAGATCCACAGGCCGAGCCCGTTACCACGCTGCGAGAAGCTGGTGAACGGTTCAAAGAGACGTTCCTTGTGTTCGGCCGAGAGCACCTGGCCGTCGTTCTCCACTACGAGGGTCAGGTGTTCCCGCTCGCCTTCCGTCCATACCGCGACGTGGCCGTTGCGGCCGGCCGCCTGAATGGCGTTGAGCACCAGGTTGATCAGCAGTTGCCGTACCGGCGTCGACGGGACCGGCAGCGGTTCGGGAATGCGCGTTTCCCAGGCGATCTCGACGCCTTGCTTGTGGGCGGCGGGGGTGACCAGCAGCATGACATCGTCGACGTCGTGGATGGCCAGCCCGCGACTGCTGACCTTGGCTTCGACGAGCAGCGCGGCGACCGTGTCGCGGATCTGCGAGAGGCCGCGCTCCAGCAGGCTGATTGTCTTCTGCCCCAGCGGGTCGGGCGAGCCGTGGCGCTTCAGCGTGCTGATGGCGTTGAGCATGCCGCCCAGGGGGTTGTTGATCTCGTGGGCGATGCTCGCAGTCAGACGGCCGACCGCCGCCATGCGCTCCTGTTTGACGACTTCCTGTTCAAGCTGGAGCTTCTCCTGCATGGCGTCGAGCATGCGGCCGTAGGCAAGGTAGAGCGTGCCCACTTCGTCGTGATACGGGTAGAGATGTGGGTCCAGCGGCGCCGGTTCCCCGGCGTTGATGCGGCTCAGTCGGTCGGTGACGAGTTCCAGCGGGGCGACCATGCGCCGTCCCCAGTACCAGTTGATCGGCAACAGCACGGCGAGGATCAGCAGAGTGACTGCGGCGGCGTTGAGGATGGTCCGGTCGAAGCGGTGCCAGAGCTGGTTCTTGTTGTGCGCCACGATCAGGGTGCCGATCCGCACATTGTCGGCGCTGATCGGGATGGCGATGAACAGATGTGCGGCGACGTCGCGTTCGAGGATGAGCGACGGATGCGCCGGATTGGCGGCAATCTCGGCGTCGATCGCCCGGAAGTCGTCGCCGAGTTCGGCGAGCGCGCTCGTTACCGGAAAATCCTCGGGGTGCGATGAGGCAAAGACGCGGCGTCCGGCATCGAGAACGATCACGGCCTCGGCCAGCGCCGAACCGCTGTTTTCCTTGAAAGGCAGGGCAATCGTTTCGTAGGCACGCCACACGTCGTCGTGCAGCAGCGAGGAGAATAACGAGCGGGCCATCGTCTGGCCGAGATCTTCCGAGCTTTTCAGCATGTCCTGGCGCAGGTTGCTCCAGGACTGGACCAGGAACGACGCCGACAGCGCCAGTGCAGTGGCCAGGATCAGCGCGGCCCCGAGCAGCGGCAGTTTGTAGCGCAGGCTGAGATTGAAGAGCATTCGATCGTCACAGCTCGCCGAGGTCGCGCATCATCGCGGCCACGCCGGCGTATAGTTCCGGCGAACCGGCGATGAAGCCGTCGAGATTCAGCTTGGCGAGCAGGGCGCGGCCGGCGGGGTCGTCGCCCATGCCGAACAGTGCTTTCTGGAACGCTTCAAAGTCCTCCTGTCCAACACGTTGGTCGGCGACGATCGGGGGGAAACCGAACTCTTCCGATTTCCAGACGATGCGCGTGCGTGCCGCCAGTTGCGGATCGACCTTTTGCAGGCTGTCCCAGACGTAGCTGTCGACGTTGGCGCCCTGGGCGAGACCGCTGGCCACCGCCTCGATCGCCTTGGCGTGCGACCAGGTGAAGAAAGTCTTGCGGAAATGCGCGCCAGCGTTGATGCCAGCCTTTTTCAGCGCATGGCGCGGCACCACGTAGCCGGTGTTCGAGTGCGGATCGGCGAAGGCGAACACCTTGCCCTTGAGGTCGAAAATTGATGCGGTTTTTGTGTCCTTGGCGGGGACGATCAGGTATGAACGATAGAACGGCCGGCTCTGGTAAGACGCCACGGCGAGCAGGCGCACGGCCTTGCCGAGTGCGAGGTACGGGTAATCGCACAGCCAGGCGAAGTCCAGACTGCCCTTGTCGATCAGGTCCATCGTCTCGCGGTAGCTATCGCGCTGGATGAAGGTGACCGGACGCTGCAGCTTGCGCTCCAGGTAGGTTTTCCATTCGGCCAGCATCGAATGCTGGTTGTGCAGGAAGGCGGGGGTCATGCCGATGCGGAACGGGCGCTGCGCTTCGCTTGCGGACGCGGAGTGGATTGCAGCAATCGCCAGGAAAAAAACGAGAAAACGCAGCTGGCGCAGGACGTTCATCGGGCTCTCCTTGGAAAAGGGCGACGTCTCATTCTAGTCGGAATAATGAACGTCGTTACTACGGCGTAACGTTATCTGTATTTCGATGTTACGAAAAGGTAACGCCGGGTCGCCGTCTTGGAGATGGGGACGGCCCGGTTGTTGTCGTCCGAGAAGCGCGGTGCTTGGCTGAGCGCCGCGCGTTTCAACGGTGACAGAGGCTTTTTGAACGTACTTGTACGGTCCCCGATGGGCCGCTCGGCGGAACTGCCTGTCGCTGGCCCGAAGCTTGCGGTGAATCCTGCGAGAAAAAAAGAATCGGGGACGGGACGATGCGAAAACCACTTGCGCTATTGCGAGCCATCGGTGCGGTGGTGCTGCTTTTATTCCCCGCCCTGGTTTTCGCCCAAGGCACCGACCCCACCCCCGAGCAACAGGAAAAAATCCGCCAGGCCAACGCCGAATGTTTTTCCTGCCACTCGCCGGACGGTTTCAAGGCCCCGCCGAAGGAAGGACTCGACCTCGGCAAGCTGCGCGGCCTGCTGCAGCACCCCGACGTCTTCGGCCAGTCCGACCACCGCCGCCTCGCCTGCACCAAATGCCACAACGAAGGCTACGACGAACACCCGCACGCCGACGACGCGCGTGACATGACCAGTACCTGCACCGACTGCCACAGCAAGAAAGCCAAGGTCATCGAACCCCAGTTCGAAAAATCCGTGCATGCGC
>NZ_JCANUT010000047.1:0-32311 GCF_059569095.1 Propionivibrio pelophilus DSM 12018
TGGGAGCGAGTTTGCACTGGCGTCGTCGCTGAAACCGGGCCATGTGGGCACGCATGCTGGCCCGACCTGCCTCATAGGGCAACGTTGAGCAGCCCGCCAGATGGTGATGTTTGGCGATTTCACGCGTGATGCTTGACGGAGAGCGTTTCAGTTCGCGGGCAATAGCCCGCGAACTGAAACCATCACGCAAGCGCAGCATGATGCAGGCTCGCTCTTCCGAACTTAAATGACTGTACTGCTTTCCCATGTGCAATAACTCCCGCTCTTATCAGGGTGATAGGGTAGTGTTGCACTTGATTCTGGACTCCAGCCCGAAAACCGGAAAAACCGGGGACAGACCCCGGTTTTTCCAATCGCGGCGCTGTTCCTGGAAGGGCGGCCGGGGAAAACCTCGCTGATGCATCGAAGCGGCTAAGGCCATTCTATCGTGCCACGCAGAGGGCACGATCGGGTTTACTGATTTCGTCGCTGGCGATCGACTGCCTGTACCTTGCTGCTTGAAACTTGCACTGTTTGGGCCTAGTGTCGACGAACAGAGCGCCCCTCGCTGAAGGTGAGGCTATGGCAAATAGAGAAGCGGATCATATCGGCAGTGTCAACATTTGCCATAGATCCCCCGTGGCCAATGATTGGTCCGGAAAATTGCGGCTTCAACTCGCCGATTCACTTTTCATCAATACAAGCGAAGGGATTTGCATCACCGACGCAGGAGAACGCATCGTCGAAGTTAACCCGACACTGTGTCGGCTGACCGGCTTTTCAAAAGAAGAATTGATCGGTCAAACCCCCCGCATTTTTCACTCCGGCATGCAAGAGCCCGGATTTTACGAATCGATGTGGACGTCGCTTGCACAAACAGGTCAATGGCAAGGCGAATTATGGAACCGCAATCGGGGCGGCGATCCGTACGCGATTCGCTTGAATATCTCCGTCGTCTGCGATGAAGCGAACCAGGTTAGCAACTATGTGGGAATCATGGCTGACATTACGTCGGCGAAACTGCAGCAGGTCGAACTGGAAAAGTGCGCGCACCACGACGTATTAACCGGCTTGCCCAATCGCATCCTCCTGGCGGACCGGCTGAACCAGGCGATCGCGCAGGTGTCGCGGACCCGCCTGCTGCTTGCCGTCTGCTATCTCGATCTCGACGGATTCAAGGCCATCAATGACCAATACGGCCACGCAGCAGGGGACAAGGTTCTTGGAGAAGTCGCCAGGCGATTGAGTTCGACCGTCCGCCTCGGCGACACCGTCGCCCGCGTCGGTGGGGACGAGTTCATCTTGTTGCTCTGGGGGCTGGATCAAGTCGCCGAATGCAAAAAAATGATGGGCCGCATTATTGCCGAGGTGGCCAAACCGGTTCTGCCGGCGCATCAACCAGCAAATCTGACCGTCAGCGTCGGCATCGCCATCTGCCCTCTGGATGGCACCAACGCTGCCGAGGTGCTCGCATGCGCGGATAGTGCGATGTATCCCGGCGGAAGCCAGTTCGCGTTCTTCAATCCACACTATTCGGCGAACGCTGATTGAATGGAACGCCCTCTCCATTTCGCGTGCCGCTACCGAAAGCGCGGGGCATCCCGAACAACCTTCATGACGTCGCCAACGAAAAAAACATACTTGACCAGAAGTCGCAACAGTCTCCCGGTGCAAAGAGGAATCCATGTATTACGGTGAGAGATTCAACGCGTGGACTCACCTCGGCGGAGCCGTGCTTGCGCTGGCCGGAACACTCTGGCTGCTGGCCTCGGCAATCGAGTCCGACGATCCCTGGAAAGTAGTCAGCGTGACCATCTACGGGACCACCCTCGTCCTGCTGTACGCCATCTCGACGATTTACCACAGTGTCCGGGGGCGCCCGAAGCAGGTGTTACGCACGCTGGATCATTTGTCGATTTATCTGCTGATTGCCGGAAGCTATACGCCGTTTTGCCTGATCACCCTGCGTGGCGCGTGGGGCTGGTCTCTTTTTGGCGTGGTCTGGTCACTCGCGGTCGTCGGTATTTTGCTGGAGACCCTGCAAAAGCCCGGACCAAGAATCCTCTCGGTCGTTCTCTACGCAGTCATGGGCTGGGCCGTCCTGGCAGCGATCAAACCGCTTCTGACGAATCTCGGCCCTGCCGGATTTTTCTGGCTGGCTGGCGGTGGCGTGCTGTATACGCTGGGAATCGTGTTCTTTGCCTTTGACAAGCGCTTCCGTCATTGGCACGGCATCTGGCACCTGTTTGTCCTCGCCGGAAGCACCTTCCACTTCATCGCCATACGTTTGTATGTGGTCTAGGTGCCCGCCACCTTCCTTCAAAGCCGCAGCGCCAGCGCGAAGGGGATGAAGAACAGCGAACAACCGGGACAAGAGAACCGTCGAGTGAGGTTCCATGGAAAAGCAGAAATTTATCGGGACCGGCAGCGCCACCAGGGCGCGCAGGCTTTGGGTCGTCCTCACGCTGTTGCTGGTCGGCTGCGCGACGACGCCGATCGGAGAGAACGATTTGCTGGACTTTCTCAAGGACGGCGTCACGACCCGGGAAGACGTGTTCCTCGCTCTCGGCGACCCCAATGCGACGTACGAGGAGTCGCGCATCCTCACCTACCGGCTCGCGCAGGACGAAGCCGGCTGGATTCTGCGCAAATCGACACGGGACTGGCTCGGCGTGCGGGTCGTGCTGGTGATCGTTTTCGACGACCGGGGAACCGTCAAGCGGCACTCGCTCGTCCAGGTGCGTTCCGAATGAGCGCAGCGAGGCGAGGTTCTCGGGTAACCGTGCTGGCGGCCGTGCTCCTCGTGTCGTCCGGTTGCGTTCCCATCCCGACGCTGCCTTTCGGCGACAAGAACTGGTCCCGGCAAAACATCGGGGACAGCGTGCCGGGCTTCATCGTGACCGGACAGACGACCCGCGCCGACGTAATTCTCGCGCTGGGAGACCCCGACCGGAGAACGAACAACGACAACCGGTTCCATTACGTGCGGGCGACGGAAGAAGGCGGGATCGCCTTTATAGTGGGCGGTGCAGCGAGCGCTGCCGTAACAGGAACGCCGAT
Source organism: Propionivibrio pelophilus DSM 12018 (assembly GCF_059569095.1). Classification (NCBI taxonomy): domain Bacteria; kingdom Pseudomonadati; phylum Pseudomonadota; class Betaproteobacteria; order Rhodocyclales; family Rhodocyclaceae; genus Propionivibrio; species Propionivibrio pelophilus. Next base: position 3,040 of record NZ_JCANUT010000047.1, read on the forward strand.
AACGTATTTCCTGCTCACTGTAAATTTCGATGCTCGCGGAATCGTTACCGCGGCAAAGAGCGAGAAGATCGTCAAGCGCCAGTTTTTCGGGGAACACATCACCGGTACGCTGCCGCAGACGCTGTTTTCCGGCGCGGAATAGCAAAACGGATCACCCGTCGACGGGCTGCCCGGGCGTATCCAGAAGCAGTTGGTAAAACGCCAGATCGAGCCAGCGGCCGAATTTGAAGCCGACCTGCGGCAGCGTGCCGACGTGCGTGAATCCGAGCCGCTCGTGCAGCGCGATGCTGCCGGCGTTCGTGGCATCGATGCCGCCGATCAGGGCGTGCAAGTCGTTTTCCCGGGCCGCGGCGATCAGCGCCTGCATCACTGTGCGCCCCAGCCCCCGGCCGCGATGATCCTTGTGCACATACACCGAATGCTCGACGGTGTATTTGTACGCAGGCCATCCCCGAAACGTGCCGTAGCTCCCGAAAGCCATCAGCACGCCGTCGCCATCCTCGACGCCGATGACCGGAAAGCCGCCGTTGCGCTTGGTTTCGAACCACGCAACCATGTTCTGCAGCGTACGCGGCTGGTAGTCGTACAACGCCGTCGAGTTGACGATCGCTTCGTTGAAGATTTCGAGGATTGCATCCGCGTGCCGCTCGAAACTGCATTGCACGATGGAGTGATTGGGGTGTTTGGTGCAGTCGCTCATCAAGGGCTCCTTGGCGTCAAAGCCGCAACGCCAGCGCGAAAGGGATGAAGAACAGCGCCATTGCGTTGCCGATCATCACGATCGCCGCCACCTTGTCCGGCTCCTGTTTGTAGCGATCGGCGAACATGAAGCAGCCGACCGCCGGCGGCAAGGCGCCGAAAAGGAAGAGCATGTCGGTCTCGGCCTTGCTCATCCCGGTCAGGGAGGCGAATCCCCACGCGGTCAACATGCCGGTCAGCGGCGTCACGATACCGCCGGCGATCCCGACGCGGAGCATCTTTCCCGCCCGCGTCGAGGACAGGCGCACGCCGAGCGAGAAGATCATCATCCCGAGGGCGATATCGCCGAGAATCTTGCTCGCGGAGACAAGCGGCGGCCAGAGGGCAATGCCGCTCAGGCTGACGGCCACTCCGGCCACGGACGCCACGAGGAACGGTTCGCGCCAGATCGCGCCGAGGGAAAATTGCCCGGTCAGGAGCCACGGCGAGAGGGCGAACTGGATCACGATCAGCACCAGCATCAGCACCACGGCCGCGCCCAGTGCTTCATCCCCGAAAGTGAACAGCATGAGCGGCAAGCCCATGTTGCCAACGTTGTTGAACATCGCCGGCGAGATCAGGGTTTTCGGGTCGATCCCGAGAAAACGGGCGACCGGCCACGCCAGCAACCCAGACCCCAGGGTAACCACGGCACAGCCGATGGCCATCGGGATGTTGTCAACGAGGTTGAACGACTTGCTCGCCAGCGCGGTGAAGATCAACGCCGGCAGGAAAACTTCCATGGTCATCCGGTTGGCCGCCACCATCTCCGGATTGTGCTTTCTCGCGTAGAAGAAACCAACGAGAACCACGGCGAACAACGGGAAGATAATGGTGATGATGCGATAGACCACGGCGACACCGGGAAGGAAAAAGGCAACGGCGCATTTTACGCCGCCAAGCGGCTATGCCATAAGGCCCTTGACCTTCCTGCGCCGCGACGCAGCCACCAGCAACCCGCCCGCGACGACCACCGCCATCCCGATCAGGGTCACGGAATCCGGAAAATCGCCGAACACCAGCACACCGAGAATGCTCACCCACAGCAACTGAATATAAGCGAAGGGCGCCAGCAGCGACGCCGGGGCGAATTCCAGCGCCTTGATCGTCGAGAAATGCCCGACCCCCGACGTGATCCCGATCAGGGCGAAGAAGAACAGCCCCTTTGGCGTCGGGTCGATCCACGACAGGGGCAGTGCCGCGCTCATCGCCACGGTGCCGACGAAGAGCACGCAGAACAGCGAATTGAGCGAATCCTCCTTGCCGGCGATGAGCCGGGTGAAGATCTGGTACGACGAGAAACAGAGCGCCAGGCCCAGCGGCAGGATGGCAGCCGGGGTAAACAGCCCGCCTCCCGGACGGACGATGATCAGCACCCCGGAAAATCCGAGCAGCACCGCCGTCCAGCCGAGCCGGGAAACCTTCTCCTTCAGGAAAATCACCGCCAGCACGGTCAGCAGCACTGGATGGATGAAGCTGATCGCCTGCGCCTCGGCGATCGGCATGACGCGGTAGGCGAAGACGATGAAGATGGTGCCGCCGGTCAGCAGGATGCCACGCGCCAGCTGCACCGCAGGGAACGCGGTGCGCAGCATCGCCGTCCCGCGCCGGGGCAGGAAGACGGCCAGCAGCAGCACCAGCGGCACGGCGTAGCGCGCCCAGACGATCATCCCGACCGGGTACTCGCGCGCCTGGTATTTCGACAGTGTATCGACGACCGCATAGGAAACAGTGGCCAGCAAGGCCATCAGGATGCCGCGGCCGGCATGGGGATGGTGATCGGGATTTCCTGGGGTGTTGTTTGAACTCATCACGAATCTATCGATGGAAGCGCTGATTCATGGAAAATTCGTCATTCCGGCGAAGGCCGGAATCCAGAAATTCAACGAACTGGACCCCGGCCTTCGCCGGGGTGACGACCATTTACAAATACGTCAGCACTTTCCCGATTCCCGATCCTTTCTCTTTATTGCTTCGCCGACTGCACGTCGGAAACCGCCGCACGCAGGGCCATCAGGTACGCATCGACGCCGATGCCACAGATCTGCCCCTTGACGATCTCGGCGAAGCACGAATGGTGGCGGAATGCCTCGCGCGCGTGGATGTTGGACATGTGCACTTCGATCACCGGGCAGGTCAGGATCGCCAGCGCATCGCGGATGCCGTAGCTGTAGTGCGTCCACGCGCCGGCGTTGATCAGCACCGCGTCCACGCCGTCGAAGTAGCCCTGGTGGATGCGCTCGACCATCTCGCCTTCGTGGTTGTTCTGGAAGCTCTCGACCTCGGTGCCGAGTTCCTTGCCCAGCGCGACGAGCTTCTCGTCGATCTGCGCCAGGGTGATCGTGCCGTATTGCTTCGGGTCACGCTTGCCGAACATGTTGTGGTTGATACCGTGCAGCATCAGGACTTTCATTTTGAACCTCTCGTTCAAGGGTTGGACAATACCGGAATTCGCTTCGCTCGGCAGCGCTTTTACGTCAGCGGCACCGTCAAGGTTTCAATCATTGAGGTTGTTTCGGGGTTCACACCGCGCCACCATTCGAAGGCTTCGGCCGCCTGCTCGACGAGCATCCCGACGCCGTCGGCCAGCTTGCCGGCGCCCGCGCCTTGCGCCAGTCGCAGGAAGGGTGTCAGCCCCTTGCCGTAGGCCAGTTCGTAGGCAAGGCAGCCCGGCCCGAAGACACCAGTGTGCACCGGCGGCAATTCGCCGCGCAGGCTGGCCGAGGTGGCGTTGATGACCAGGTCGAATTTAACCGGCAGGTCACCGAGCTCCGGGTACGAACAGCAGGAAAAATCCCCTTCTGCATAGTCTTTGAACTGTTCGACCAGCGCCTGCGCCTTGCTCAGCGTGCGGTTTACGAGGAGTAATTGCGCCGGCTGCTGCCTCAGAAACGGCAGCAACGCCCCGCGCGCCGCACCGCCCGCACCAAGCAACAGCACGCGCTTGCCCTGCATCGGGGTGCCGAGGTTATGCGTAATGTCGCGCACCAGACCGAGCCCGTCGAAATTCTCGGCGTAGATGTGCGCCCCTTCGAATTTCAGCGCATTCACCGCCCCGGCCAGTTGTGCGCTTTCGGACAAATCGGTCGCGTAGGCGAAGGCGTCAAGCTTGAACGGCGCGGTGACGTTCATGCCGCGACCGCCGGCGCGGCGAAAAGTCTCCGCATCCTCGCAGAAGCCGCCGATCCGCCCCTCGATGGCGATGTACTCGATGGCCTGCCCGGTCTGTTTGGCGAAGGCCGTGTGGATCAGCGGCGACTTGGTGTGTCCGATCGGGTTGCCGATTACCGCGTACGAGTCAGTCATTTCCCCCCTCCCTCGTTACTCCTACCGTATGCACACATCGCGAGCACTCCGTCATCCCGGCGCAGGCCGGGATGACAAAAAGGTATTGCGCATACAGCAGCCCGTTATCCTGCAAGGTTGGCAACGGCCTCTTCGGCATACAGCACGCCGTCTTTGACCATGGCGGCAATCGCCTCCTCAGAATAGCCCAGCCGTGACGCCACGTCCCGATTGTGCTGACCTAGCAGCGGCGCCGGCGAACGGATCGTCGTGTCGCATTCGGAGAAATGGAACGGCAGGTTGCCGAGTTGAACTTTGCCGAGCACCGGATGCTCCTGTTCGACGACCATGCCGCGCGCCTGAATCTGCGGATCGGCCAGCACCTCGTCGATATTCTGCACCTTGGCGCAAGGCACATCGATGCCGTCGAGCAAGGCGAGGCAGTCGGCCACGCGGCGCGGTCCGACCCAGTCCCGCACGAGGGCGAGGATTTCCTCGCGGTTTGCGTTGCGCCCCGACGACGAGTGGAAGCGCGCATCCGCCGCCAGCACCTCGCCGCCGACCAGTCGGGCCAAGCGTTTCCATGCGTCGTCCACCTGCGCGGCGATCACCACGTAACCGTCCTGTGCCGTAAAGACACCGTAGAGCGTCGAGTTGGGCAGGTCGTGGCCGGTCTGCTGCGGAATCTCCTTGCCACCGGACAGCGTGTAGCACTGGATGGCGTATTCGTGCATCGACACCAGGCAGTCGTACAGCGCCAGGTCGATGTGCTGGCCGCGCCCGGACTTGACGCGCCCGAGCAGCGCGGCGCAGATCGCGCCGACGGCATTGGCGCCGGTGTACATGTCGCCGAGCGCGATGCGCAGCAGCGGCGGTGCCTCGCCCGGCGAACCAACCATGGCCATGATTCCGCTCTTGGCCTCGGCGATCAGACCGAAGCCGGGGCGCGGCGCATCCGGGCCGGTGTGGCCGTAGGCCGAAACCGAGCAATACACCAAGCCCGGGTTGCTCTGCGACAGATCCTCATAGCCCAGACCCAGTTTCTTCAGCGCGCCGGGGCGGTAGTTTTCCACGAACACATCGGCCGAGTCGACCAGCTTCTTCACCAGTTCCAGCCCGCGCGGGTCCTTGATATTGACGCACAGCCCTTCCTTGCCCATGTTCTGCTGCAGGTAGTAGCCGCTCTGGCCGTTGATCTGGTAGGCATGGGCGCGGCCGGCGTCGCCATCCTTCGGCCGCTCGACCTTGATGACCTCGGCGCCGAGCGCCGCGAGGCAGCGCGAGACGAACGGCCCGGCAAGGAAGTGGCTGTAGTCGACGACGCGGATGCCGGCGAGGGGGAGGGGTTGGGTGGTCATGGTCTGATCCTCAGCTTCGTCATTCCGGCGAAAGCCGGAATCCAGAAATTTGACGAACGAACTGGACCCCGGCCTGCGCCGGGGTGACGGTGATAATTCGGGTTTCTCAGTCTTTGGGTTTGCACGGCACCATCACGCGATGCTCGCCCTTCTGGACGACCTCGCCGCGCTGGTTGATCAGTTCGACCGGGACGATGACGATGCCCCAGCCCGGACGGCTCTTCGAGGCGCGCACGCTCTCGACGTAAAACTCGATGTGGCAGGTGTCGCCGATCCTGATCGGCAGCACGAAGCTCCACTCCCAGCCCAGCGACATGCCTGGCTGGAAGCAGTACTCGCTTTGCGTCTTCAGCCCGTCGGCCACCGACAGGCCGAACAGCCCGTGCGCGACGCGCGTGCCGAACGGCGTCTTCTTCGCGTACTCCTCGTCGACATGCACCGGGGTGAAGTCGCCGGTCAGTTCGGCGTAGGCGTTGATGCGCGCTTCGGTGAAGGTGTAGTGCGGGCTGATGCCCTTGTCGCCCATCTTGATTTCGTCAAAATACAGCTCTCTTCTGGCCATCTCGGTTCCTCTCAGGAAGTGCTGATTTATTGAAAATTCGTCATTCCGGCGAAGGCCGGAATCCAGAAAATGCAACAAACTGGACCCCGGCCTTCGCCGGGGTGACGAATATTTCAGCGTTTCTCTCAAAGCAAATCGGTCGTTCCTCAGGCGCGCGGCTTGACGGCCAGCGCTTCCGCGACGGCGTCGCCGTGCGCCTGCATCAGTTCGATCTCGAGGCCGTCCGGCAACGCCAGCCAGTTGCGCCCCATCGGCAATTCGCGCACACCCCAGTTGGCGGCCTCGGCCAGGACCGCGTCGAGGTCCTCGACCATGATCCCGATGTGCGCCATGCGCCCCTCTGGCCCTTCAAACGTCGGATCGGCGTTGAGCTGCATGCCACCAATCGTCCACGCTTTCTCGGGCTTGCCTTCGGTGCCCATCGTTTCGCGCACCTCCATCCCGAGGGCCTCCCGGAAAAAGCGGAGGTGCCAGTCGATGTCCTTGACCTTGATCGCGACGTGTTCCACGTAGGATTTCTTGCTGTAAGCCATGACCGCTCCTTATCGCTTGCCGAAGCATTCCTGGAAGCGCTCGATCCCCTTGACCATCGCCACCAGCGTCTGATTGACCGGCGTGGCGATGCCCGAGCGTTCGCCCCAGCGCACCACCGAGCCGTTGATGAAGTCGACTTCGGTGATCTCGCCCTTTTCCAGGCTTTGCAGCATCGAGGTCTTGAACTCGGCGGGCAGCCCTTCGGCGGCCAGATCCCAGAAGAACTTCGGGTCATCCGAGACCAGCCGAATGGCGTTCGCCTGGGCCACGGCAATGCCTTCGGCTACCGCGGCCAACGCGGCCCGCTCGATTTCCGGCACCTTGTACAGCCAGCCGTAGGGCAGGCGGGTGATCGCGCAGACGGCCCCGGTGGCCACATTGACCAGCAGCTTGTCCCACATCGTCCCGTAGATGTTGGTGCTGGCGGTGGCCGACAGATCGGCCGTGTTGAATTCGTCGACGACGGCTTGCAGGCGCGGCGTCAACCGGCCGTCGAGTTCGCCGATGTACGTCTGCTTGCCCTTGTAGCCGGAGACGATGTGTCCCGGTTCGAGGAAGACACCGCCGACATAGGTCTTGGCCGCCAGCACATGCTCGCGGCCGACGACCTCGGCGAGGATATCCTCATGGCCCAGGCCGTTCTGGATCGACATCACCATCGTCTCCGGACCAACCAAGGCGCGGGCCGATTCGATCGCCGCGCGGGTAGCCGCGGATTTGACGAGCACGATGACGAGGTCTACCGGCTGCAACCCTTCGCAGCTCGTGCAGGCCCGGACGCGGACAGTCTCTTCGATGTCGCCAAAGCGGATCTTCAGCCCATTGGCGTTGATCGCATCGACGTGCGCCTGATAGCGGTCGACAAAAATGACGTCGGACCCGCCGCGCGCCAGCACCCCGCCTATCGAACAGCCCAGCGCCCCGGCCCCCAGCATGCAGATTTTCATGGTCGATTCCCTTTCGCCCGTGGCGATGTGTGTTCAGGAGTTGGGCAAACTTTAGCCAGCGGCCCATCACTCGTATATGCAATAATCGCAATTAATTTGATTGCGTATCGCAATGACGAATAAAGACTCCGCGCCCCCGCCACTGCTCGACGCGAACCTGCTCCAGCTCTTCGAGCTGATCTACAGCACGCGCAGCGTCACCCGCGCCGCCGAACAGCTCGGGCTGGCGCAGCCTACGGTCAGCATCTGGCTCGGCAAGCTGCGCAAGCACCTCGACGACCCGCTGTTCGTCCGCACGCCATCGGGCATGCAACCCACGCCGGAGGCCGACGCCCTCATCGACACGGTGCGGCAGGCGCTCGAATCACTGCGCGCCCTCTCCCAGCGGGAAGCGCGCTTCGACCCGGCGACCAGCGACCGCCGCTTCCGCATCGGCATGACCGACGCCAGCCACATCACGCTACTGCCGCAACTGCTCGCGCACGTGCGTTCCGTCGCCCCCGGCGTGCGGCTCGGGGCCGAGCAGATCGACGGGCAGATCGGCGCCCGGCTGGAATCCGGCGAGGCCGATCTGGCGCTGGGATTCATCCCGGAACTGGGGGCTGGCTTCTACCAGCAGAGCCTGTACACGCAGGATTGGGTTTGCCTGGCCAACGGCAAGCATCCGCGCGTCACGGAAACGCTGACGCTCGCCGACTACCAGCGCGAGGGACACATCCACATCGTCTCCGGCACCGGACACAACCTGCTGGAATCCAGCCTGGAACGCCACCACCTGCCGCACCGCGTCGTACTCGAACTGCCCGGCTTCCTCGGCCTCGCAACGATCGTCTCGACCACCGACCTGCTCGTCACCCTGCCCCGCCACATCGGCGAAACACTGGCGCGCATCGGCGGCCTGCGCGTCTTCCCCTGCCCGATTCCCATTCCTGGCTTCACCGTCAGGCAGCACTGGCACGCGCGCTACCACAACGACCCAGGCAACCGCTGGCTGCGCGGAGTTTGTACGGCGTTGTTCCTGCGACAGCAGGAGGGCGGATATTCGGTGGTGGGTAAAAATGATTGATTTCGTTGCCGAAAAGGCCAAAGCGGCTTAGGCTTGTCGCTTTTTTTCGCCGGGTCTTTCAACCATGAATATCGAACAGATCGACGCCCTGAAGCAACGCGTGCTGGCAGGCGGCCAGATTACGCCAGAGGAAGCGCTGGCCTTGTCGCAGACAGCGGAAAAGGAGGCCCTTTACGCCGCCGCCGACGCGATACGCGCCCATTTCATGGGGCCGGTGGTCGACCTGTGCTCGATCATGAACGCGCGTTCGGGACGCTGTTCGGAAGACTGCAAATGGTGCTCACAGTCACGCTACTTCAAGACCGGCGTGCCCGAATACCCGCTGGTCAGCGAGGAAGAAGGGGTGAAGCACGCGCTTGAGGTCGACCGCCACGGCATCGGGCACTTTTCCCTCGTCACCAGCGGCCGGGCCATGAAGCCCAAGCAGGTGGCGCAAGCCTGCGAGATCTACAAAGCCATCGGCCGGCGGAGCAACATCAAACTGTGCGCCTCGATGGGGCTCTTGCGCGAACCGGAACTGAAAAAGCTCAAGGACGCAGGCGTGGTGCGTTACCACTGCAACATCGAAACCGCGCCATCGCACTTCCCCACGCTGTGCTCCACGCACACTTTCGAGGACAAGCTGCGCACCATCCGTGAAGCCATGGCCGTCGGCATGAAGGTGTGCAGCGGCGGCATCTTCGGCATGGGCGAGACGCTGGCCCAGCGTATCGAAATGGCCTTCACCCTGCGCGATATCGGCGTCGACTCGATCCCCATCAACATCCTCAACCCAATCGAAGGCACGCCGCTCCAGGGCAGCCAGCAGCTCCCGGACGAAGAAATCCTCGTCAGTATCGCTCTGTTCCGCTTCATCAACCCCACCGCGCATTTGCGTTTCGCCGGCGGCCGCAACCTGATCGCTGGCATCCAGGAAAGAGCGCTCGCCGCCGGCATCAGCGCGGCCCTGGTCGGCGATTTGCTGACCACGCTCGGGGCGAGTGTCGAGCAGGACAAGGCGATGTTCGAGCGGCTCGGGCGGGGGGCCGTCGCCGAATAAGCTCAAGCATCGACTTCTGGTAACGCGTAGGAAACCTTGCTCTCGACGACTCTGACCGCACCTATCGATTGAAGCTCAGCAAGAAGCAAGGTGAGTTCCTCTCCTGATAACTGCTTCTGAAATAATGACTGAATAGTATTCGACAGCGTTTCGACCTTCCGCGGTCGGGAAGAACCGCGCCGCCTCAGGTCCTCAAGAACGAAGTCGGTTTTTTCCTGAAGCGTCTTCGAATTCGCCGCCTTGAGGAGGGGGATATCGACAATCGCCTTAGACCTGCAGATACCGATTTTCTGGCTCTTCAGATGCTGAATCAGTGGATCAAAACCGGAGTCCTTCGACACGATGTGGAAGTATGCACTCGAATCTTCAGCTGACAGTTTCCCAATGTAAAACGCAATGTGGAAATCCAGCGCATTGCTGCCGTTGCCCGCGATCTTGACATAACTCGCGCGCGAGCAGAGTTTTTGCATCTCGTTTGCCAATTCGTAGGAGACCTTCGACTGGTTGGCGCCAACGAAAACAAGAACGCGGAAATGCTCAGCATCAAGCCCGCTCAAAGACTCCGGCTGAACGTTTTCCAAATCGATCAGGACATAGTTGGTACGCATCGTTTCCTTCGATCTTCAAAATGAGAGCCATGGCATTATTTCATCCGCCGCTATTGCCCTCAACAAATCACCAAACGCCAACAATCCGAATCGGAGACAGGAAAACTTCCGCAACGGTGCCGCTCTGATCTTCAATCCCGACGCTCGGCGCGATTTTCTTGGGTGGCCGAACGTACCACTGCTCGCAGATTCGAACGAGATCCGCATAGGCGGGTTTCCCGGTAAATCCTTTCATCAGTTCCGTAGTGAGTCGGTGGTTGGCCACGTGAAGATACGCGCCGGGCGTGTCAAGGCTGAGCGTGCTTACATCGGCAATCAGCGGTTTCTGGAACATCCAGCGAGGGATCGCTGCACCTTTTCGATCGATGGAAACCATCTCGTCAAACAGGGGCGCCATCAGATCGATGACCCAGCCATCCACTTCGATCCAGCAGTGATAGCGCGAGCTATCGGAGAAAACGCCATCGGCTTCCAGTCGCCCGAAGACCAGCGAGAAATTGGTCGGCGTCAGCAGGTTGTACCCGGCCACGCCGGCTACCGGGCATGCCGAAGCGATTTTGTGGTGCTTCTTGAGCAGGAACGCGCCGGCGACGGCGAAGAACAGGGATGCCTTGCTTGGATCGCCTTGTTCGTTTTTCACTACCGCATGAATGGTCCGGAAAAGTCGCTCGTACTCGGGAAGGGTGATCGGCGGAGTGGCACGTTTGGGCATGTAGGGCTCTTGCTGGACGGGTTATCGGGGAGGTGCTGATTTATTGATGATTCGTCATTCCGGCGGAGGCCGGGGCCCAGTCGGCGATTGCTCTCCGATACTGGATACCAGCCTACGCCGGTATGACGAGGTCTTTATGCTTCATCGTGCCGAAGCAATAGCGCGACATTATCCAGCGCCCGCGCGGTAACGCAAAGTCTCCGTGCAATTGCATAAACGCACTCCCCCTCCCCTTCAAGGGGAAGGTCGCGCAAGCGACGTTTGCGATTGGACGGGATTGGGTGGAGATGGGGCGAAAACAGTGGTTTGGTCGACGAAATAAGCGCCAGAAAACCCCATTCCTTACCCAGCCTTCCCCTTGGGGGCTACGGTATGCACACATCGCGAACACTCCGTCATCCCGGCGCAGGCCGGGATCCAGTTTGTGCTCCGAAAGCCTGGATTCCGGCTTTCGCCGGAATGACGGATAGGTTGTGTGCATACGGTAGCCGTTGAAGGGGGAGGAGCTGATGCGTACGGCATTCAGGCGATTGCACTGTGATTTGTGCCTCCCGGATCGACACCCGGTTTTCTGAAATCAGGTAGATGTCAAATCCTGAGGTAACTTGGAGGCCATCATCTTTTTCCGGTCGATGATGCGCCCATCGACGATGAAGGTGCCGTCGCCAACAGCGTGAACGGTGCGTTTCTCCTTGCGCTCGGTGTCGAGCCAGGCGGCAACGCCCTCGAGCACGACAATGTTGTGCTTCTCGATGAAATCGATGACTTTGCACTCGATGTTGGCCAGGCATTCCTGGATCAAGGGCGATTTGACATGTTTGGCCGGTGCCCGCGTGAGATTGAAGCGGGCGAACTTGTCCGTATCCGCCCCCGAGCAGGTGCCGATGCCCACCACCTTGTCCAGGAGGTCGACGGTGGGAATCGCGATGACGCACTCCTGATTCTTGTGCAAGGCCGCGAACGAATAGTTCCAGCTTCCCGTCGTGATGGCGAATTGCGGCGTGAAGTCGTTCACCATGGTCCACGAGATGGTCATGATGTTGTCTCTACTACCATCATGGGTCGTTACCAGAACAACCGGCCCTGACTCCATCAGGGTGAAGGCCTTGCTCAGTTTCAACGGGCGCATGAGAGTTCCTCCGCCAGCCATGTATTTCCGCTATCCAACGACGAAACGGGGTGGTGAATCGCATCACCACCCCGCGTTCTTTCACCCGTCACCCGGTGGGCATCACCCCAGCCCGTGCTTCACCTTGCTCGCCTGCTCCTGTGGCTTGAACAGGTTGAAGCGCGGCAGGAACTTGTCCCAGTCGATGATGTGGCCGTCGATCTCTGGGCCGTCGACGCAGGCGTGCTTGCGCACCAGCTTGCCTTCGAGGTTGACCGGCACCATGCACGCGCCGCACATGCCCGTCGCGTCGACCATGATCGAGTTGAGGCTGGCGACGGTCTTGACGCCGTAGGGACGGGTGAGATCGCTGACGGCGCGCATCATCAGCGGCGGGCCGATGGTGACGACTTCGGCGATCTCGCGCCCCTTGCTCTTCTTGCCGTTCTTGAGCATTTCTTCGAGCGGCGTGGAGACGAAGCCCTTGATGCCGAAGCTGCCGTCGTTGCTGCAGTAGATCACGTCGAGCAGGTCGCCGAACTCGGCCTGCAACTTGCCGACGCGCTCGTTCTCCTTGGTCCAGAACAGCAGATCGGCGCTGCGGAAACCGGCGATCAGCGTGACGTGGTTGCCCTTGCGCAGATGCTCTCGCGCAATGGGGTAGACCGGCGGCAAGCCGACGCCACCGGCGGTAAACACCACCGTCTGCTTCTTCGCATCGTAGCTGTGCAGTTCGCTCGGCTGGCCGAGCGGCCCGGCGATACCGGTGAAGGCCTCGCCAATCCGCATCCGGTTGATCTCGATGCTGCTGGTGCCCATGCCCTGCACCACGAGACAGATGGTGCCGGCCTTGGCGTCCCAGTCGGCCAGCGTCAGCGGGATCAGCTCGCCGTTCGGCCAGGCCAGCACGCGCACGAACTGCCCGGCGCGGGCGGCGCGGGCGATCATCGGCGCATGCACGATGAACTCGACGATGCCGGTGCTGAGTTCGATCTTGTCGACGATCGTCTGCGGCGCCGCGCTGAGTTCGGTGTAGTGCCGGGCGCTCTCGACCCGTTTCCGGATTTCTTCCGGCGCCATGTCGATCTCGCCGACGATCTCGCGCGCCGCCGCCTGGCCGTCACCGGCGGCGCGGACCGCCGTTGAACCGCCGCGGGCCGCATCACCGCCCGAGTAGATACCCTCCAGCGAGGTCTTTTGCGAGCCGCGGGCCCCGAGGTCGATGGTGCCCCACTTGGTCGTTTTCAGGCTCGGCTCGGAGTCCTTGATGATCGGGTTCGGGTCGTTGCCGAGCGCCATGATCACCAGATCGGCCTTCATCAACTCCTTCTCGCCGGTGGCGACCGGGCTGCGCCTTCCGGAGGCATCCGGCTCGCCGAGCGCCATCACTTCGAGCATCGCGCCGGTAACGAAGTTGGTCTTGTCGTCGCCGACGAACTCGCACGGCGAGCGTAGCACCTTGAGCTGGATGCCCTCCTCCAGCGCGTGGTGCAGTTCCTCGACGCGCGCCGGCATCTCGCTCTGCGTGCGGCGATAGACGATGGTGACGTTGCCGCCGAGGCGCCGCGCGGTACGCGACGCGTCCATCGCGGTATTGCCGCCGCCGATGATGATGACCTCCTTGCCCTTCGTTTCCGGCAGCGGCGTTTCGTAGTCCTCGCGCAGCCCCTGCATGAGATTCACGCGCGTCAGGAACTCGTTGGCCGACATCACGTTGAGCAGATGCTCGCCCGGCACATTCATGAAGCGCGGCAACCCGGCGCCGGTGCCGACGAAGATCTTCCAGAAGCCGGCTTCGCGCAGGTCGTGCAGCGTCGCCGTCTTGCCGACGACGAAGTTGGAAACGAACTTGCCGCCGAGCAGCTTGATCTTGCCGACGACGTCGTCGATCAGCTCGTTGGGCAGGCGAAACTCGGGGATGCCGTAGCGCAGCACGCCGCCGAGCGCGTGGAAGGCTTCGAAGATGGTGACCGGGAAGCCTTCCACCGCCAGCAGGTAGGCATTGATCAGCCCGGCCGGGCCGGAACCGACCACGGCGATCGGCGGCTTCTCGGCCTTGGCCCACGGGTCGGGGAAGCCGGCGAAGCGCGCGGCGATGCCGTCCGGATTGACCACCTTCTCGCGCTGCGGCAGGAACCATTCGAGCTGGCCGATCTCGATCGGCTGCTTGGCGTGCGCGCAGACGCCCTGGCACTGCAGTTCCTGCGGGCAGACGCGCCCCGTCACGTTGGGCAGCGGGTTGCAGTTCTCGATCAGCTCCATCGCCTCGCGGAAGCGCCCGTTGCCGAGCAGGTTCAGCACCTCCGGGATGTGGATCTTGACCGGGCAGCCGCCCTTCGGCTCGAACTTGCCGGGCACATGCACACCGACTTCGCAGGGCTTTTCGTCGCACTGCTTGTCGCGCAGCACTTCGAGCCAGACGATCATGTCGACTTCACGCGCCGTGTAGCCGAGGTTCATGTAGCCGAGATAGCCCTGGTTGACCAGGTCGAAGTCGCTGGACCGCTCCTCCGGTGAGCGGATGTACGGCGGGATGAAGCTTTCCGCCGGCCAGTTCTCCGACAGTCCCTTGAACATCGGGTAGCGGTCCGAGAGATGCTTGTCGAGCGCCTTGATGAATTTGCGTTTCAGCCCCAGCGGCACGTTCCAGACGAAGCGCATGAGGATCTTGCTCATGTCGTCGTCGCGCAGCAACAGATCCCAGAAGACATGGATGAACTCGGCGGAGAGTTCGTCCTGCTGGAACTCGGCGACGATCGCGCCGGAGCCTTCGGAGATGAACAGCTCGCGGAACGCCTGCGGGTCGTTGAGCAGGCGCCGCCGCAAGAGGTCCAGCTGCTTGTTGAAGGTGCCGACGGCGGGCGTCTGCGCCAGGGCCTCGACCTGCGAGCGCGTGGCGTCCAGCGCGTTGCTGGCCTCCCGATAGCGCTGCAGATCGTCCTGGCCGAATGGTGTGGCTCCGTTGCTCATCGAATGATCTCCGCATCGCAGTTGGCCGATACCCGCTTGATGCGGGACTTCAACTCGGGGGTCACGGTCACTTTTGCCAGGGCGCCCGGGATTAGGCGCGCGACCTCGCGGCTCTCGCCGTCGATGACCATCCGCGTCTTCTCGAACAATTCGGGGATGTCCTGGTAGCAGGTCTTGCAGTTGGTGCATTTGGTCTGATCGACGATCGTCACCAGCGCATCAGCCACCGCTGTCGCGGCCTCCGCCGTTGCCGGTGCTGCAGCGCCGCCACCGCCGACCGGAACGATCGGGATGGTTTTCGCACCGCCAACAGGCGCCTTGCTCGACGCGGCGAGCTCGGACATCGCCCGGGCGATCGCGTCGAGCGACGTGTCGTGCTGCTTGGCGGATTCCTTGACCTGCGCCTGCAGCGCATCGATCGCCGCGCGGTGGCTGGCATCCATCGTCGCGACGTGGAAGCCGGCGAGGTATTGCAGCATCCGCCAGTTCTTGCGCCGCTCCTCAATGAGGGCGACGATCGACGGGGACACGCTCATCCGGACCAGTTTCCGGTTCGCATCGACCGAATAGACGAACGGCGTCTTGCCTTCCCGCGCTTCGACCGGCAACTCGACGAACTCGGCCACCGGCACCAGGTTTTTCGCATCGGCGGCCAACTTCTTGAACTGCTTCTTGAAGCGGATTTCGCCGAGGGCGAAATTGGCCGGGGTCAGGTCGATCTCCATCAACTGCACGGCGCCGGCATCGTCCACATATTCGAGCGAGGTCTTCGCCCAGGTCTTGTCCAGGTCCGGGTTGCCGTCGAGCGAGAACCACTCGTGCAGGGTCTTGCCCTTGCGCGGGTCATGCACGAACACCGGGTTCATCCGGCTTTCCACGGCCAGGCGCGCCTGCCGCGCCGAGACGTTGTCGGCAATGCCGTGCTCGCCCTGGCACGGGGTGTAAACGTCGAGCACCGCCGGGCCGTCGGCGTAAGAGATCAGTTCCATGGCGTTCTTCAGGTAGTGCCCCTGCAGCGCCGTGGTCGTCGCGCAGACGAAGACGTTCGGGTGGAACGAGGCAATCAGCCCGAGTTCCTTGCGCGACTCCTGCTTGCCGCTGTGCGCCCCACCGTGCCGTGCGAGGTCCGAGTCCTGCCCGGTGAAGCTCGACGTGGACGCCTGCCCGCCGGTGTTGGAATATGCCCCGGTATTCAGGACCACCATCTTGACCGGCGTGTTGCTGGCGAGGATGCGCGAGAAGGCGCCGAAGCCGATGTCGTAGGTCGCGCCGTCGCCGCCGATGGTCAGAACCGTCGGCATCAGCGCCAGTTCCTCCTTGGTGAACTGGTTCCACGACAGGAAGCGCATTTCCTTGTCGTGCTGCTCGGGCACGTAGGCATCGTCCAGTTCGAGGCGCGCCAGGCGCATGGCCTTGACGTCCGGCGCGTTCTGCGCCGCGACCCCCTCGAAGATGCCCTTCGCCAGCGGCTGGGCGTCCTGGAACAGGCTGTTCACCCACGGGTCGTTGTAGGCGTTGAACGGGAAGGTAGAGGCATAAACGCTGCTGCAGCCCGTCGAATTGGCGATGATCGCCCCGGCCGGGCCGTTGCCGGTCGGGCCGCCTTCGTAGAGATACAGGCGTTTTTCCAGCGTGGCCAGCAACTCACCGATGCGCTGGCTGCGCTCGGCCTCTTTCTTGCCGAGCGTCTTCTGCTTGGCGACGAGGTCGGCGATCAGCTTTTCCAGTTCGTCGATGTGGTCTTGCCGCCGCTTCTCGGTGATCGCGTGGTTGGTCGCGACGACCAGGCGGATCGCCGTCACCTCGCCGCAGCCGCGGCAGCCGCCGTGCCCGCCGGTGGTCGAGTAGTAGTTGTCGCGGTCGAGCAGCATGCGCTTGATCTCGCCGCCGGACTGGACGGCGCCATCGACGAAGCGCGCCGGCGTGTTCGGCGTCTTGCTCATGAAGTCGAAGCGGTGCTGCAGGGTACTCTGCAAAGCGGCATCCTGCTCCTGCGCCGACAGCGCGCCGGGACCGCAGACTTCGATGCATTCGAGACAGCCCGTGCACTTCCACGGGTCGACCGTCACCGAGTACAGGCCGCCGCTGCCGGGGCTGGCCTTCTCGGCGGCGTCGAAGAACGGCCGCGTGCGGGCGACCGGATAGGCGGCCAGCAGATCGACGAGCTTGCTGAAGTTGCCGAGCAGGGTCGCCTGGCGGGTCGGCAGACTGGACGCCGCCTCGGCGACCAGCTCGTGGAACGGCCGTGCATCCTTGGTCCGGCGATAGGCCTCGCGCACCGCTTCAGCCACAGCGTAGACCTGGCCACGCATGGCGTCGCGCTGCGCCTCGGTGATGTCGAGTTGGCGGATGCCGGTGAACAACAGTTCGTGGATTTCGTGCACCGTATTCGGAATCGCCGCATCCGGACAGACCAGCGTGCATTCCATGCAGCCGGTGCACAGATCGGGGTTGAACAGCGGCGCGTTGCGGCGGAACAGCCCCTTGTCCTTCGAGCCGGCGGTGCCGGCCGGCATAAACAGCCCGGCACCCGGCAGCACCGGTGCTTCGCCGATGGTGCCCTCGCGGAACGGCGTGGCGATCATGTCGTTGAAGTACTCGCGGTCGAACAGACCGCAGGCGGAGGCGCCGTCGGGCTGGCACATTGAGGCGGAGAGCGAGACGTTGCGCAGGGCGATCGGCGCCGGCTTGGCGTCGATCTTCGTAAAGGCCGGCTTGTCGTAGTCGACGCGGATCGTCGCCTCGATGCCTTCCTTGATCACCTCCATGTTGCCCTCGACGACCGCCGCGCCCTTGCTGCCGAACTTCTTGGCAATCTGCTTGCGCACCTTTTCCAGAATGGCTTTGGGCGTCGCACCCGCCGACACCTGCTTGACGTGGCCGGCGACCGCGCCGATGAAAGCGATGCCCATCATGCGCGTGGCCAGTTCCGGCGTCGGCGCGTGTTTCTTGGCCACCGCGAAGGCGTCGATGATGAAGAAGTTGATCTTCTTCTCGCGGATCGTCTGCCGGGCCTTCGCCGGCAGCTCCTCCCACACCTGCTCCGGCGTCGCGTTCGATTGCTGGATGAAGGTACCCCCCTCGGCAAGCCCTTTCAGCGGGTTGGTATGCACGAACGAGCGGTGATCCGGCGAGATGACGACCTCGACATCCTCCAGTTCGGCGTTGGTGATCTTGATCGGCTCGGGCGAGAGCGTGATGTAGAAGTTCGTCGGCGCGCCGCTCTTCTCCGAACCGTACTTCGGCGCCGACTTCGAGTGCATGTCGAGCACGCCGGCGAGGATGTCGGTAAGCAGCTTGCCGGAGGCAATCGTGCCGTAACCGCCGACCGAGTGGAAGCGCACGCGGAAGGCGGAATCGGGCAGCAGGCGCGGATTCGGCTCGGTGTCCAGCGCCATCAACTCGGTTTCGGGATACGCGGCCTTCAACCTCTTCTGCAGTTCAGCCATGCGCGGGTTCGGGTTCTTCGAGAAGAACTGCGAGCCGAGGTAGATCAATGAAGCACTCTTGCCCGTTTCCATCGCCTTGAACGCGGCAACGAGGTGGCGCGGTTGCAGATCGTGCCCGCCGAGGCCAAAAATGGCCGTGGTGATCCGCGGCGTGGCCTTGATCGCCGGGATGCCGGCGTGGCGCTCAGCCTCGCCCTTCTTCAATTCACCGTTTTCGCGGGCCTTGAACAGCGCCTGGGTGACCAGCGGGGTCAGCGCCGCCTGATCGGAGCGCTCCAGCACCGTCACTGCCTTCTTGCCGGCCAGCGCGGCGACCACTTCGGCCTCCGGGAACGGTTGCAGCAGCTTGATCGCCACGAGACCGACCTTCTTGCCCTGGCTGCGCAGGTGGGTTACGACGGCTTCGACGTCGTCGCAAACCGAACCGAGTCCGACCATCACGGTCTCGGCGTCGTCACACATGTAAGTATGCACAGGCGAGTAGGTGCGGCCAGTCAGTGCCGAGTATTCCGCCATCGCCTGGCGTACCAGCGCCGGCACGGCGCTGGCGAAGTGCGTGCGGTGGTCGACGGCGCCGGCCTGGAAGTCCGGCTGGTTCTGCACCGGCCCGGTCAGGCCCGGGTTGTTGACGTCCACCAGCGCCGGCACGAGTTGCCGCGTGCCTTTCTCGAAGGCGTTGAGCCACTGGCGCCGCCACGGGCCGTGCAATTCTTCCGGCAGCCAGCCGACAGTTTTCTCGACCAGCTTGCCGTCGTTGTCCTTCTCGACCTTGGCGGCGTTGCCGTCGAGGAACTTTTTCAGCGCCGCGAGGTTGGCCTCGGTGATATCCGCCGCGTGGCGGGTGAGGTACTGGTTCAACTGGAACACTCGCCCCTTGGAACCAAACAGAATTTCCTGCGCCAAAGTCGGACACTTGATGCGTCCTGCCGGGTCACCGAGGTAATCGCGAAGCAGCTCGGGCTCGGGCAGCAGCGCCTCGCTCATCATGTGGCTGGTGGCGAAGCCGTCCATCGCGTTGGCCACCGGGATCAGCGACAGCGCCGAGGTGCGGTAGGAAATCGCCGCCAGGTCCGCCGCTTCCTGCGGATTCGAACCGAAGAGGATCGTGTAGCCGGACTGCAGCAGGGCATAAACGTCGTCGTGCCCGGCCATCACGTTCAGGGAATGCTTGGAAACAACGCGCGCCGCCACCTGCAGCACAAAACCGCCGACCTTCTTGCCGACCGTCACGAAGTGCGACTCCATGGCATACAGGATGCCCTGGCTCGACGAGGCGTTGGAGATGAACTGTCCGCCGGTCAAGGCCGCGCCCAGCGCCCCGCTCTGTGCCGAATGCTCCCCTTCGGGTTCGAAGAAGAAGGGGTGCTTGCCCCACACATTCACGCCGCCTTCTGCCCTGAACGCCTCGTAAAGTTCGGCGATTTCGGTCGACGGGGTAATCGGATAGCCGATCACGCCACCGCACACGTTGCTCATCACGTGCGCGACGGCGCCGTTGCCGTGGATGACGCTGGGAATGCCGGGATACTTCGCTTTCTTGACTTTCATGGTTGGACATCCAAATGAAGGTTGGAAAATTCAACCGGGCAGGCGAACGCCTTCCGGTTTGCGCGGAACCAAACGACACAACACTGAGAAAGGGAGCGCCTCGCGGTTGCCGCAAGGCAAAAGAAGAGGCATCGCCACCGCTATTGCAGCAGTGGCCCGGATTGACCCGCCAGCAAAGCACACCCTGACCATACCGCCTCCGTATCTGAGTTTTCGGAGTTTTCGGGCACAAACCAACTTGTGCAAATATGGAACAACAAACTGACGCTTAGGAATGAACGATTCTACTATCAAACCGAAAAGCTTCGCTGGCTTTGAAAAAAAACAGGTGCAGCAACCCCGATCTCTTTCAGCACGCCATCCAGCTTAGACGTAAAAATTCGTTTTTGCGCCCAGCTCGCGGACGCCGGGATGCTCTTCCAGCGCATCCTCAAGAAGATCGACCCCAAGCCCCGGCCGGTCGGAGAGATGCAGCACGCCGTCACTGACATCCAGCGGATGGCTGATTACTTCATCACGCCAGGGCACGTCATTGACCATGAATTCGCAGCGGAAGAAATTCGGAATGCTGGCGCAGACGTGCGCGCTGGCCAGCGTGCTCAACGGGCCATTGGGATTGTGCGGCGCGACAAGCACGCCATAGGCCTCGGCCATGGTCGCGATGCGCTTCATTTCGCTGGGACCGCCACACCGCGTGATGTCCGGCATGATGACATCACAGATGTGATTCTCCAGAACCGGGCGGAAGCCATGTCGCGTGTAATGGCGTTCGCCCACGCAAATCGGCACCGCGGAGGGAAGACGCTCGCGGAACGCCTTGAGCGTTTGCGCGCTTTCGGGGCCTGCGGGCTCCTCGTACCAGGTCACGCCCAAGGGCGCCAGGCGCTCGGCCATTTTCACCGCCACCTCGAAGTTCAGCATGGCGTGCGTCTCGATCATCATGTCGAATTCCGGACCGACCGCGTCACGCACAGCCTTCGTCACCTCGAACGCCAGATCCTGCTGAGCCTTGGTCAGGGTCAGGTTGGTGTGCAGATCCTCGCCGTAGAGGTAGTTGGTGTGGGCGAACGGATCGAATTTCAGACCGGTGAATCCAAGCTCCTTTACCCGCAGCGCCTGCCGCGCGTAATCCGCACCGGAATGACCTCCGCCGGTAAACCAGTAGTTCGCGTAGAGCGGGATGTCTTTCCTGAAAGCGCCGCCGAGCAGTTCGTAACAGGGCATCCCGTAGTACTTCGCCTTGAGGTCCAGCAGCGCCATGTCGAGACCGCTGATCGCACAGAGGCTCGCGCCGTACGGGCCGATCCAGTTGAGATCGCGATAGAGTTTCGTCCAGATGAAATCGGTGCGCAGCGGGTCGAGACCGATCACGCGCTCGCCAACGTGCTTTGCCGCCGCCTCGATGATCGGGCTGCCGGGCCAGTTCGTGGCTTCACCGACGCCAGTGTGGCCGGTGTCGGTATAGACCTTCATCAGGGTCCAGTTGTATTTCACGCCCTCGACGAGCCAGACCTTCACTTCGGTGATTTTCATCGCTTCAATTCCCTCAATTTCCTAAGGTAACGCTGAAATATTCGTCACCCCGGCGAAGGCCGGGGCCCAGTTCGTTGAATTTTCTGGATTCCGGCCTGCGCCGGAATGAAAAATCTTCAACAAGTCAGCACTCCCCAAAAGTCCCGTTCCGTTGCCGTAAAAACAGGGATGGAGCACCGGTTTGCCGCTCCGCAATCACAGGATTCCGAACTTCTCCCACGCGGCCTGCGCCCCCATTCCGCCCTTGATGGCTTCAAAGACCCGCTTTTCCCCGTAGGCCTTCTGCCAGGCCGCGTGGATCACCTCCTTCTCGATCTCCTGCGGAATCACGCAAACGCCATCAAGGTCGCCAAAGATGATGTCGCCTGGATTCACCGTCACCTCGCCCATCTTGATCGTGCATCGGTAGTCGATCACTTTTCCCCTCGGACGCTGATCCTGCGCGTAGCGGCCATAGGAGAACACCGGCAGGCCGACTTCCAGGATGCCGCGCGTGTCGCGGGAATAGCCATCGACCACCACGCCGGCCGCGCCCCGGTTCTTCGCACAGGTACTCATCAGCTCTCCCCAGAGAGCATAGTCTGGCGAAGAGCCCGTACAGACATAGACCTCATTCCTTTTCAGGTCGTCGAGCGCCTGGAGCATCAGCCCGAACGGCCGGTTGAAAAGATCATTCCGTCGCCCCGGCCCTTCGCCGCCCCGATCATCCGCTTCCAGGACGGGCATCGCCCGCCCGACGACGACCATGTCCTCTCGGAGCGGCTGGATGCGTGGGGAAAGGAATTGATGCGTGCGGCCCATGATATCCATCACGTCGCCGATCACCGCGCTGAACAGCCCTGTTCGGCAAAGGGTGAAAAGCTCGTCATCATCGCGCCACTGGGGAATTGAAAAATCACTCATGAACACTCCTTCCTACGGTTGATGGCCACAAACTATCCACCTGTAGGATACCTTAAAAAACGTGAGAGATTCAGCTGGCGGGATAGACCCCGGAAAGAGCACGTCCCCGTGGTCTTCCCGTCGGCGGGCGCCTACATCTGAACCGCGTCGCGCTGCGCAACGCCGTGATTGAGCATGGCGGAGACCGGCGCCAGGAAATGTTGCTCCATGGCGTCGCTCGCGGCTGCCGCGTCGCGACCGCAGATTGCCTGGACGAGGCGATCATGCAGCAAGACGATACTGCTGTCGGTATGGCTGTTGATCATGCTGCGCATCCCGATGCGCATCGACTCCTCGAGCGGCGCGCGCAAGGCAAGCAACTGGATCTTGAACAAGGGGTTATGAACCGCTTCGGCAATCGCCACATGCAGGGCGAAGTCGCATCTGATCCATTCCGGGTCGGTCAACGGCAAATCATGCAAGCGCTTCCCGGCGTCACGAATCTGCGCCAGATCGTCGTCCGTACCGTTCGACGCGGCCAGCGCGGCCATCTGGGTCTCGATGGCGCGGCGCAGCTCCAGGATCTGCTGCGCCGTGACCTGGCTCGTCGCCGCAGCGTAGGAGAAGAACATCGCGAGGACGGCGGAATCGAGTTCCTTGATTCGCGGCTTCTTGCCGCTCTGGATCGAAAGCACGCCGATCGCCGCCAGCGCGCGATACGACTCCCGAACCACGTTGCGGCTGACGTTGAGGAGCTGCGAGACCTGGCCTTCACTGGGAACAACGTCGCCAACCCGCAACTGCCTGTCGGAAATCAGGCCGATGAGAAAACGGATGACCTGATCCGACAGCGTGTCCTTCTTCACCACGGGTACCGCGTAGTCTTCCATCATGTCCGCGCCCAAATAGGGTGGGATTCTACTGAAAGACCCAACACTTTCGCAGGAAACCAGCCGACCCCGTCGATCGCTGGGCAGGAGAACTGCGACCCTGCCCTGTCTTGCAACGCCTTACCGGAAAAACTCGCCAACCCGGTCGAACACTTCATGCGCCGCGCCGTGCCGGTTCACCTTCAGCACATCTTCCAGCTTCTCGATCTGGCGGATCATCTGTTCGAGGCGGGTATCCTCGTTGACGGTCAGCCAGATGCGGCTGGTTTTGCCACTGCCCACCGGCATGCAGAGAATGCCTTCGACGTTGTAGGCGCGCCGCGAGAACAAGCCGACGATGTGCGACATCACGCCCGCGTGGTTATTGACGTCCAGCTCCAGAACGGCGTGCGCCTGGCCGGCATCGTGGTGTTTTTTGGTAATCGAGTTCATCTCAGTCTCCAATCATGTCCTTGTTGGCGGCACCGGGGGCGACCATCGGCAACACCTGTTCGTGGCGGTCGATACTGGCGTGGATGAACATCGGTCCGCGCACCGCGAACGCCGCCTGCAACGCTGCCTTGGGATCGCTCGCGGCATCGAGATCGAGCGTCTGCCAGCCGAAGCCTTCGGCGATCTTGAGAAAATCCGGCACGCCCTTGAACTTCGACGAGAAAATGCGCTCGCCGTAGAACAGCGTCTGCTGCTGGAAGACGAGGCCGAGCGAGGCGTTGTTCATCAGCACGACCTTGACGTTGGCGTTCTCTTCCGCCGCCGTGGCGAGTTCCTGGATGTTCATCAGGATGCTGCCGTCGCCCGAGAAGCAGACCACCGTCCGCTCCGGCTGGGCCATCGCCGCGCCGATCGCCGCCGGCAGACCGAAGCCCATCGTGCCGAGGCCGCCGGAGGTCAGCCACTGATGCGGCCGGCGCAGCGGGTAGGCCTGCGCCACCCACATCTGGTGCTGACCGACATCGGTAGCGATGACCGCCTCGTCGTCCACGCATTCCGCGACGGCGCGGATCAGGCCGTACGGCGTGCGCGGATCGTCGGCGCCTGGCGTCTGCAGCGGACAGGTCGACTTCAGTTCGCCGACGCGGCCCAGCCAGGCGGTACGCAGATCCTGCTTGACCTGCGGCAAAAGGCGGCCGAGCACCTCCTTGACGTCGCCCTGGATGCCGACATGCGCCGTCTTGATCTTGTCGAGTTCGGCACGATCGATGTCGATGTGGATGATCTTTGCACTCGGACAGAACGCTGCCACCTTGCCGGTGGCCCGGTCGTCGAAGCGCGCACCGACGGCGATCAGCAGGTCACACTCGTCGAGGGCCAGGTTGGTGCAGCGCGCCCCGTGCATGCCGAGCATGCCGAGCGACAGCGTGTGGTCGACCGGCATTGCGCCGAGCGCCATCAGCGTCATCACCGTCGGCAGGCTGGCTTTTTCTGCGAGTTGCACCGCCTCCGCCGAACCGCCGGAGTGCACCACACCGCCGCCGAGGTAGAGGATCGGCCGCTGTGCCTCGTTGATCATCGCCGCCGCCGTCGCGATCGGCTCGGCGTCTGCTTCGGGCGCGTGGTCGCGACGCCCGGGCTCGGGCCACTCCGTCACTTCGATGCGCTCGTTCTGCACGTCCTTGGGAATGTCGACCAGCACCGGCCCCGGTCGCCCCGAAGCGGCCAGGCGGAAGGCCTTGGGGATCACTTCAAGCAGTTCCTGCGCCGAACTGACGAGGAAATTGTGTTTGGTGATCGGAATCGTCAGGCCGTAGGTATCGACCTCCTGAAAGGCGTCGGTGCCAATCAGCGAACTCGCCACCTGCCCGGTGATCGCCACCATCGGGATCGAGTCGAGCTTGGCGTCGGCGATCGCCGTCAACAGGTTGGTCGCGCCAGGACCGGAGGTTGCCAGGCACACCGCCACTTCGCCGGTCGCCCGTGCCGCGCCCTGGGCCATGAAGCCGGCGCCCTGCTCGTGGCGGGTCAGCACGTGCTCGATCAGTTTCGACTGCGACAGCGCGTCGTAGAACGGCAGGATCGCGCCGCCCGGGATGCCGGGAATGCGGCGGATGCCCTGCCGCTCCAGCAGGCGCACGACGATCTGCGACCCGGTCAGGGTTTCTGTAGTGTCTTGACTCATTGACATCTCCTTTCGATGGGACGGGGATGCCGGTTTGACGTTTGCGGGGGCAGAAACGAAAACCCCCGCTCGGTTTGCACCGGCGGGGGTTTGTGAAGTGTTTGGTTTCGCTTACCTTCTTCTGGCCCTCGACGGTGCGCGCGGTACTACTACGCGTACTACTTCTACTACGCGTACTACCGGTACTGCACGAATCGAAATGACCAGTGCCATCGAGGCCAATGCGGCAACGAGGTAGGGAACGGTGGCGATCAGGTCAATTGCGGGCATTTCTGCGATCCAGAAAAGTGCGAGAGAGTTGATTAAATACGAGGTCAGCGAAAAACACAACCACTTTCTACACGTGGTTTCAGTTAACCATGTGGAACATGGCGAAGGTCTTGTCGACGATGAAAGGCTCGATTACTTGGTTCACCGTGGCGAAATGATCCATCGTCATATGCTTCTGGAACGCGGCCTCGTCGTCATAGACCTCGAAGAGGAAGAAATGCGCGGGATCCTTCTCGTCGACCGTGACGTCGAAGCGGCGGCAGCCGGGCTCCTTTTCCACGGAGCTGCGCGCATTGACCAGCATGGCTGTCTGGAAATCGGCGACGTGATCGGGTTTGACATAGAAATGGACGGTGACGACGTACATGATGTTGGTTCTCCGAAGTAGGTGGTTGGTCATGAATTAATGCCGGTTGATTTTACCAGCCAGACTTCCGTGCCGGACCAGGAACTTCCGCGTTTCTTCGAGTCCGCCGAAAATCAGCGCGAGGATGACGATCGGCCACCAGAACGCGGCATCGAACGCTTGCGTCGAGAACATCCAGTTTCCCGGCGGCGAGAAGACGATCAGCAGCAGCAAGCCGATCTCGGAAGCCAGGCCGAGCAACAGGAATCGGTTGCCGGACAGGGAAAAGGAGAAGGCCGATTCCCGCGGGTGCCGGCAAAGGAAAACGTTGACCACCTGCGCGGCGACGATCGCCGCCAGGCAGGCTGTGGTCGCCTGCAGGTAGAGCGGGTCGTGCGCCGCCAGCGGAGCGCCATAGCTCCAGCCACCGGCCTGAAGCACAAGGAAAAAGGCAATCAACGAGGACGCCGCCTGCAACGGCCCGAGCCACAGATAGGCGCGTACGACCAGCGCCCAGGAGAGCAGGCGCTCATCCGGCCGGCGCGGGGGCTGGAGCATCACCTCCGGATCGGGTTTCTCGGCGCCAAGCGCCAGCGCCGGCAGCATGTCCGTGCCGAGGTCGACGGCCAGGATCTGGATCACGGTCAGCGGCAGAGGGATGCGCAGCAGGACGTAGGCGAGATAGGGCACGATTTCCGGAATGTTCGAGGTCAGGATGTAGGTCATGAACTTGCGGATGTTCTCGAACACCGCCCGCCCCTCTTCCACGGCATTGACGATGCTCGCGAAGTTGTCGTCGAGCAGGATCATGTCGGCCGCCGATTTGGCCACATCGGTACCAGAAACGCCCATGGCCACGCCGATGTGCGCCGATTTGAGCGCCGGCGCGTCATTGACCCCGTCGCCGGTCACCGCGACGATCTCACCCTTGCGCTTCAGGGCGTCGACGACCAGCATCTTCTGCTCGGCGGTGACGCGGGCGAAGATCACGTGCGGGCTGTCGAGGGCCATCTGTAGTTGCGAACGGCTCATCTTGCGCAGCGATTCGCCTAGCACCACGCGCGTCCGCTCGCCGTCCCTTTCGCCGTTTTTCTTGCCCCCGTTCTCCGCTGGCACCATGCCGATCTCGCGGGCGATAGCCAGCGCGGTATGCGGGTGATCGCCGGTGACCATGATCACCTTGATTCCCGCCGACTGGCAGCGAGCGATTGCCTCCGGCACTTCCGGGCGCGGCGGATCGTAGAGGCCGATCAATCCGGAGAGCACCAGCCCCGTCTCCCGCGCCTCCTCGCCCGGGTCGAGCCGGCGCCAGGCAAATGCCAGCACGCGCAGGCCGGCGTCCGCCATGCGTTGTTGCGCGTCGACCGCATGGTGGCGGCCGTGCCGGTCGAGCAAGACTTCCTCGCCGTCGATCTCGATCGATTCGCACAGCGGCAATACCGCCTCGGGCGCACCCTTGCAGAACAGCCAGCGCTCGCCGGCTTGTTCGACGACGACCGACATGCGCCGCCGCTCGCTGTCGAAGGGAATCTCGCCGGTCGCGGCCAGTCCGTCCGGCGGCAACGCCGCGTGGCCGAATTCGAACAGCGCCACCTCCATCGGGTCGCCGAGCCAGACTTTCCGGCCATCGCGCACGCTCTGCTTCAGGCTGTGGCAGGTCGAGGCGTTACGCTGCAGGCGCGCCATCCCCGGCGTTTCCTTGGGGATGCGCTGATTCAGTGAAGATTCGTCATTCCGGCGAAGGCCGGAATCCAGACAATTCAACGAACTGGACCCCGGCCTTCGCCGGGGTGACGAAGATTTCAGTGTTTCCTTAGACATCTCTTCAACGACCTGACCGTTGACCCACACCTCACGCACCGCCATCCGGTTCTGCGTCAGTGTTCCTGTCTTGTCGCTGCAGATCACCGTCGTCGCGCCGAGCGTCTCCACCGCCGGCAGGTGCCGGATCAGGGCATTGCGCCGCGCCATGCGCTGGGTGGCCATGGCCAGCGACAGCGTGACGGTGGGCAACAAGCCTTCCGGCACGTTGGCGACGATGATGCCGATGGCAAACATCAGGTTGGCCCAGAACGGGAAGCCAAGTACGGCCCCGATGACGAAGAAAAATACGCCGAGGCCCGTGGCAAAGAGGGCCACCAGCCGCGACAAGCGCCGAATTTCCTGTTGCAGGTGCGACACGCTCTTATCGGCCGTCTGCGTCAGGTGGGCGATCTTGCCGAACTCGGTGTGCATGCCGGTGGCGAACACCACCGCCTGCCCTTCGCCGGATACCAGCGAGGTGCCGGCGAGCAGCACGTTGCGTGTCTCCAGCATACCGGTCTCGCCGCCTTCCTCCGCGCTGCGCGCCTTCGGCCGCGACTCGCCGGTGATCGTCGCAGCGTTGACCCGGATGCCGTTGCCAGAAATCAGGCGGCAGTCGGCCGGCACGTTGTCGCCCGCTTCGAGGACGATGATGTCACCGGGAACGAGTTGCTCGCCGGGCACGGTGGTCAGCTGCCCGTCGCGCATCACCTTGACCACCTGCGGCAGCAGTTGGCGCAAGGCGTCGATCGCCTTCTCGGCGCGGTACTCCTGCCAGAAGGAGAACGATCCGTTGATCAGGATGACGGCGACGATCGCCGCGCCGAGCTGCCACATGCCCTCGCCCGGACTGTAGATCTCAGCGAAAAACGCCAGCCCCGCCGCCACCCACAGGATGACGGCGAAAAAGTGCGTGAATTCACGGGCGAAACGCCGCCACTCGGCTTCACCGCCGACTTCGGCCAGGCGGTTTTCCCCGTATTCACGCAGGCGCCGCGCGGCTTCCCCGGACGACAGACCGGCGTCCGCAGTGCGCAGGCTCTGCAGCGCGTCGACGATGGGCAGATGGGCTAGATGCATACAGCCAGCTTAGGCCACGCGGGGAGGGCTTTCCACGGAGTAGTTACAATCGAAACATCCACCGCAAAGGTTCGTGGTTTGTTGATGCGCTGTGTTCCGCGCCTGACGCGCGGGCGTCCTTTCTTTTGCTTCGCCAAAAGAAAGGAGCCAAAGAAAAGGCGACCCCGGGTTACGCGGTCGGCGACGCCGACTCCCCTGCGCTACTCGGCAAGCCGGGCGGCTGCGCAACTCGGGGCTACGCCCCTCAAACAGTGCTCGCCGACTTCCCCCGGCTCGCCTCCGTTGCTCGGCGCTGCACAAGGGGAAGCTGAAAACCATCTGAGTTAACGCGCCAGCACATCAAACACCGCTCGGTTTTCCTCTTGCCCTCTGCATCGTCGAGCAGCGCAGGGCGCAACGGGAAAAAGGGCGAGGACTGTTTGAGGGGC
>NZ_JCANUT010000048.1:0-31388 GCF_059569095.1 Propionivibrio pelophilus DSM 12018
GCTTCGTTCCACACACAGGTCGGATATACGGTCGCAGTCGCACCCATTTGCCCTATCTCAACTCGCTCTTGCAAAACGGGAGGAGTCCATATACGGAATCCAGAAAATTCAACGAACTGGCCCCCGGCCTTCGCCGGGGTGACGACTATCTCGGTGTTTCCCTATCGGATGAGAAATGCGTCCCTTGATCGCGGCACCCAACCTCACACAGACATGAATACACTTCCCTCCTCCACCCCCGACGGTTCGCCACATCGCTGGAAGGTCCTCTGGGCCGGCTTCGTCGCCTATCTCTTCGACAGCTACGACCTGATGGTGCTGGCCATCGCCATGCCGGTTTTGCTGAAGGTTCTGGACATATCACTTCCCGATGGCGGCCTGCTCGGCTCGGCCACCGGCCTGGGCGCGATGCTCGGCAGCATCGTTTTCGGGCTGATCGCCGAGAATCGCGGCCGCCGTTTTTCACTGGTCCTCGCCCTCGTCTGGCTCGGCGTCGGCATGGGCGCCGTCTACCTCGTCGACACCTGGTCGTCTTGGATGGTCCTGCGTTTCCTGACCGGACTCGCCATCGGCGGCGTCTGGGGGCCGTGTTCGGCGCTCATCGCGGAACACTGGGCGCCGCATTGCCGCGCCCGCGCCGCGTCCTTCGTCTTCAGCAGTTTCGCGATCGGCGCGGTCGTCGCCTCGGTGGTGGGGCGCTGGCTCATCACCATCGACTGGCGCCTGGTGTTTGCCTTCGGCGCGGTATCGATCCCCTTCGCGCTGATCGTCCTGCGCCTGATTCCGCCAGATACCCGAGCAATCGAGAAGAAGAGCCAAACCGGACCGACCACGGTCGGCATCACGACAATTTTCTCCAACAATATGGCCCGGATCACCCTGCCGGCGACGCTGGTGAGCATCGTCAATCTTGCCGGCTACTGGGGCGCCGCCTTCTGGATTCCGACCTTCCTGACCAAGGAGCGGGGGCTGGACGTAACGACGATGCTGGGATTCTCGATCGTGATGTACGTCGGCATGTTCTTCGGCTTCCAGTTCTTCGGGTTGCTGGCGGACAAGATCGGGCGCCGCCGCGCGATGATGGCAGCCTTCGCGCTCTGCGCGGTCGCCATCGCCATCTACATCCTCGTGCAGAACCCGACCTTCCTGTTCTGGTGGGGCACCGTCGTCGGCTTCGCCCTCTGCGGTTCCGGCGGCATTCTCGGCGCCTACTACGCCGAACTGTTCCCCGAGCATGTACGCGCCTACGCCGGCGGATTCTGCTGGAACATGGGGCGCATCGGCGCGATCGCGGCCCCCTTCACCATCGGGGCAATCGGCAAAACCTACGGATTGCAGACCGGTCTGATGCTCACCTGCGGCATTTACCTCGTTGGCGCCATCATGTTGCTCCTGCTGCCGGAGACTTATTCCGGCAAGGAGCGGAGCGAGGCAGCCCGATGATGACCGTGCCCGGCACCGGGTGCCTCGGGAAAAGAATTCTGGTGGTCGGCGACGTCAACACCGGGAAGACAACCCTCTGCAAGCGCTGGCTGAGCGAACTCTGCCAGCAAGGGCTCGGCCCCCGGATCGCCCTGATCGACATGGCGCCGACCATCTCCCGCGAACTCGCCCTGAAACGCGGCATTGTCGGTGCCGGCGGCGAACTGCGGGCGCCGCCGGGAAGCGAGGTTCTCGACCTGCGTGCGCCACTTGAGCCGCCGCGACTGAGTTCAAATTCGGAAAGTGAGGCGCTTGAAAAGGCCGAGCGCAACGCGCAGCTCATCGAAGCGCTGATCTACCGGCTGGAACCGGCGCGAGACATCCTGTTCGTCAACGACGTCACGCTCTTCCTGCAAGCCAGAAGCGCGGCGAGCCTGATCGAGAGTGCCGGGTTCGACAGGAAAACGACGCTCGTCATCAACGGCTATCGCGGCGAACGGCTGGGCGGCGGGGCATTGACCCGGCACGAAACAGCGGCGATGAGCGAACTGGAGAAGGTATTTGCGGAACGTGGCGAGGTCGTCAAGCTGACGCATCGCTACGATTCAACGCCAAACTACGCATAGTCAGGCAAGACGAGTCGCTTGCCGCTGAAGACGGACCATGTTTCCGGTATTTCTTCGCTGTCACGGCGAATACCGGAAACATGGCCATAAGCAACTGATTTTACGTACCGTTTCCGGCGCAATTCAATTTCCTGTGATTTTTCCGGAAAGAAGCCATGAAGCCGATCGACAAACACCAGTTCATCGCATAAGGCTATGAGGGGATTAGTCGATATGCTATGACGCGACAGCAGCAACGATTCAATATGGACGAGAATGGAAGAAACCGACATATGGCGTTCTTTCAAGCCTGATCAATCAACTCAAGACCATGAACTCGATTTCTCAACAAGCTCAACAACGGACGGATTCGACACAAGTCCGCCGTTGGTTTTACGCGGACGAAATCAGTGACTTTCTCAACCGATCTCCTCAACACATAATTGGCTGTTTAAGTAGGGCGAGTGCAGGTGTCGAAACCACCCAACTCAATGCTTGGTCCGGGCAAATCACACTACTTCAAGAAGCGCTGCGCGGCCTCGACTCGTCAGGGCAGGTGTATTTCGAGTACATCATCCCGCGCCTTGGAAAACGCATCGATTGCGTCCTGCTCATCAAGCACGTCCTCTTTGTCCTTGAATTCAAGGTTGGAGAATCGGATTTCAACGCAGCTGCACTCGATCAGGTGTGGGACTACGCACTGGATTTGAAGAACTTTCACGAATCGAGCCACGAACTCCCGATCGCCCCTTTGCTGATCGCAACGGAAGCAGCGCCGATCGAAATCAAGCCACTTGGAACAATCCACGACGACCAGCTGCTCAGACCGGTTCGGGTTGGGCGTGGGCAGATTGCCAATGCGCTACGCGCCTGTTTGAGCGGATGGTATTTGCGCAGCGACATGGGAGGCGGGCCGCTACTTGCCTACCCCGACAATCGTAGAAGCTGCAAAAGCCCTCTATGCGGGTCATAGTGTTGAGCAGATTTCCCGAAACGATGCGGGCGCAAGGAATCTGTCCCGCACGTCAAAAGCGGTTGATCGGATCATTGCTGAGTCTCGCGCCTTGCGGCACAAGTCCATTTGTTTCGTAACGGGTGTTCCCGGCGCCGGAAAGACGCTGGTGGGGCTTGATGTGGCAAATCGGAACATGAACCCAGAGAGCGAGCTTTACAGCGTCTTCCTCTCGGGAAACGGTCCACTGGTAGCCGTGCTACGAGAAGCCTTGTCGCGTGATCTGGTGCAGAAATCCGCGGATGAAGGCAAGCCTATTCGCAAGGGTGAGGCGCGGGATCGTGTCGGCGCCTTCATTCAAAACGTTCATCATTTTCGTGATGACTGTCTGGCCGATGCAAATCGACCGCCGGTAGAACACGTTGCATTGTTCGACGAGGCGCAACGCGCTTGGAACCTTGAGCAAACACAGGCCTTTATGGCTCGCAAGAAGGGGCATGCCGATTTTGCGCAGTCGGAACCAGAATTCCTGATCTCATGCCTAGACCGCCACGTCGATTGGGCGGTCGTCGTATGTCTGGTTGGTGGTGGGCAGGAAATCAATACCGGCGAAGCAGGTATCGGCGAGTGGGTCGACGCGTTGATTCGTCAGTTTCGTGACTGGCACGTGCTTTTGTCTCCAAAACTGAGTGGCACGGAGTTTCGCGCATCGGAGGTGCTTGAAAAGCTGAAGCAATTGCCGCATGTCTCTCTGAGCGAAGACTTACATCTTACGACCTCGATGCGTTCTTTCCGAGCCGAAACGCTCAGCGATTTCGTGAAGCTTGTCTTGGACATGGAACACGAGTCCGCCCGTTCAGCATTTCAACACTTGCGCTCCCGATATCCGATCGTGCTGACGCGTAGTGTTGCGCGGGCCAAACGCTGGCTACGCGAGCAGGCCCGTGGGTCTGAGCGATTCGGGATGGTGGTCTCATCACAGGCTTTGCGTCTCAAACCACATGCCATCGACGTGCGCTCTGAAGTCAATCCAGTGCACTGGTTCCTTCATGACAAGGATGATGTTCGCTCCAGCTATTACCTCGAAGACGTTGCCACCGAGTTTCAAGTTCAGGGCCTGGAACTCGATTGGGTCGGCGTTGTGTGGGATGCCGATCTACGCTACTCGAAAGGCGGGTGGCGCCACCATTCATTTGTCGGCACTCGCTGGCAAAATGTCAAGGCGACCGATCGAAAACGCTACCTGGAAAATGCATATCGCGTCTTGTTGACGCGCGCTCGTCAAGGCATGGTCATCGTCGTACCCGAGGGTGACGGTGAAGATCCAACACGCGCTGACGCGCTTTACGATCCAACTTATACCTACCTCCGCTCGTTAGGGCTGCCCATTCTGGAGGTCGCTGAATAGCCGTAACGCGGTTGAAAGTTACCAAGCAAGCTTCCTCAATTCCCGGCTTCACTCCTCGCCTTCCGAAAGCCCGTTCCATGCCCATCCTCCTGAAAGACGTTCTGACCGCCCTGACCGTGCCCGACCTGAAGGATCTGGCGAGCCACCTGCCGGGCGAGAAGCCGACGCGCAAGAATGAGATCGTCGACTTCATCGTCGCGCAGTTGCTCGGGCCGGAGGTAAAAGCGATCTGGGCCGGGCTGGACGAGTTGCAGCGGCAGGCGGTCGCCGAGTGCGTGCATCACCCGCGCGGGTCGTATTCGAAGGAACAGTTTCGCGCGAAGTACGGCGCCGAGCCGGCGTTCAGACTCACCGGCGTCAAGTCGCACCAATACTCCGGCGAGCGCTTGTCGGCGCTCGGCCTGTTCATCCACTACGCACGCGAGATCAACGGCTCGCTGGTGCCGGATGACCTGCGCGCACGGTTGAAGCAGTTCGCTCCGGCGACGCCGTCGGTTGCCATGTGCGGCATCGACGCCTTGCCCGAAGAAGACGGGTTGACACTCCGTCTCGGCGAACCGGACGCCTTGCGCGAGCTGGCGGTGATGTTGAGCACGATCGAGCAGACGCGCATTCAGGTGAGCGAGAAGACGGCGCTACCCGGGACGGCGAGCTTGCGCGCGCTGATGGCGGCGCTGCCCGGCGGCGACTTTTACCCGTGGGTCGAGAAGAAGCGCAAGTGGGATCAGGAAATCGGCCCGATCCGCGCCTTTGCCTGGCCCTTGCTGCTGCAGGCCGGCGGCCTCGCGGCGCGTAACGGTAGCCGGCTGGCGCTGACACCGGCAGGCATCAAGGCACTCTCCGCGTCGGCGGCGGACGTGTTGCGCGGGCTGTGGCGCAAGTGGCTGAAGACGACAGGCTTCGACGAGTTCAGCCGGGTCGACGCGATCAAGGGACAAGGCGGCAAAGGGCGCGTGATGACCGCCGTGGCGGGCCGACGCGCGGTCATCGAGGAAGCGCTGCGGCATTGCCCGGTCGGCGGCTGGCTGGCCGTCGACGAGTTCTCGCGCTACATGCGCGCCGCCGGGTTGGAGTTTTCGGTGACGCACGATCCGTGGGCGCTTTACGTGTGCAGCCGCGACTACGGTGCCCTGGGCTACGAAGGCTACGGCGGCTGGAACATCCTGCAGGACCGCTACATCTTCGCCCTGCTCATGGAGTACGCGGCGACGCTGGGCATCGTTGATGTCGCCTTCCGCGGTCCGGAAGACGCCCGGCGCGACTTTCGCGGCATGTGGGGTACCGACGACCTGAGCTGCCTGAGCCGCTACGACGGCCTGCGCTACATCCGGCTGACGCCGCTCGGCGCCTACATTCTCGGGCTGGCGGACGCGTATCGGCCGGCAGAAACCAGGCCGTCGGCCACCCTGTCTGTGTTGCCGAGCCTGCGCGTCAACGTTGTCGGCGGCACGCTCAATCCCGAGGAATCGCTGCTGCTCGAACGCTGGGCCGAGCCGGCCCAGCCGGGCTGCTGGCTGCTCGATCGCGGCCGGGCGCTGGCAGCGGTCGAGAAGGGTTTCGACATCGACGAGCTGCAGCGCTTCCTCACCGCTCGCGACGACATGCCGCTGCCTGACCCCGTGGAATCGTTCATCCGCCAGTGCGCGAAGAACGGTCGGGCGCTGAAGCTTGCCGGCAGCGCCGTGCTGATCGAGTGCCGCGACGCCGAAGTCGCCGAGGCGATCGCGGGGCACAAGGAAACGGCCGCGCTGTGCAAGTCGGCCGGCGGCAAGACGCTGGTCGTGCGCAGCGAACAGCTGGAAAAATTCGGCGAACGGGTGCGCCTGCTGGGGTTTGGCATGGCGGTCTGACTGCTAGAATCCCCGCTTTGCCCTGCAACCACGGAAACGCCATGCACCCCGACTACCTCGAAAAGATCCTCACCGCGCAGGTTTACGACGTCGCCGTGGAATCGCCGCTGGAAATTGCGCCGGGGCTGTCGGCACGGACCGGAAACACGGTGCTGATCAAGCGCGAGGACATGCAGCCGGTGTTCTCGTTCAAGCTGCGCGGGGCGTACAACAAGATCGCCAGGCTGTCGCCGGAGCGCCTGAAGCGCGGGGTGATCTGCGCTTCGGCGGGCAATCACGCGCAGGGCGTGGCGCTGGCGGCGGCGAAGATCGGCTGCCGGGCGGTGATCGTGATGCCGACGACGACGCCGGCGATCAAGGTCGATGCGGTACGGAATCGCGGCGGCGAGGTGGTGCTGGCCGGGGATTCGTTCGACGAAGCCTACGCGCACGCGCTGGAACTGGAAAAGGCCGAAAAGCTGACCTTCGTGCATCCGTTCGACGACCCGGAGGTGATCGCCGGACAGGGCACGATCGGCATGGAGATCCTTCGCCAGCACACCAAACCGATCCACGCGGTGTTCTGCGCGATCGGCGGCGGCGGGCTGATTTCCGGGGTGGCGGCGTACATCAAGCGCCTGCGCCCTGAAACCAAGATCATCGGCGTCGAGGCCGTCGATTCGGACGCCATGGCGCAGTCGCTGGCGGCCGGCAAGCGCGTGCGGCTGAAGCAGGTCGGGCTGTTCGCCGACGGCGCGGCGGTGAAGTACGTCGGCGAGGAGACCTTCCGCCTGTGCCAGCAATACGTGGACGAGATGGTGCTGGTCGATACCGACGCGATCTGCGCGGCGATCAAGGACGTCTTCGAGGACACCCGCGCGGTGCTGGAGCCGGCCGGCGCGCTGGCCGTGGCCGGGGCCAAGGCCTACGCGGCGAAGCACCGGATCAGGGACAGGACGCTGGTGGCGGTGGCCTCCGGCGCCAACATCAACTTCGACCGCCTGCGCTTCGTCGCCGAGCGCGCCGAGGTCGGCGAGCAGCGCGAGGCGGTGCTGGCGGTGACGCTGCCGGAAAAGCCCGGGTCGTACAAGAAATTCGTCGCGCTGATCGGCAAGCGCAACATCACCGAGTTCAACTACCGCTACAACGATCCGAAGGAGGCGCAGGTCTTCGTCGGCGTGCAGGTCGCCTCGCGCGCCGAGTCGCTGAAGCTGGTCGAGCAGTTGCACAAGCACGGCTACGCCGCGCTCGACCTGACCGACGACGAGATGGCCAAGGCGCACATCCGCCACCTCGTCGGCGGGCACGCGCCGCAGGTCGACAACGAGATCATCTACCGCTTCGAGTTTCCCGAGCGGCCGGGCGCGCTGATGAACTTCCTCAACCAGATGAGCTCCGGCTGGAACATCAGCCTGTTCCACTACCGCAACCACGGGGCGGACTACGGCCGCGTGCTGGTCGGCATGCAGGTGCCGCCCGAGGAGATGAAGCAGTTCAAGGAATTCCTCAAGAACCTCGGCTACGCCCACTGGAACGAAACAGGCAACAAGGCCTGCAAGCTGTTCCTCGGGTGATAGGCCCGCTGGTTATATCGTCGTGACGAAACGGTCTTTCGTCACGACGCGCGCGGTGTTCAGATTCCGCCTTTTTTGCCGTAATAGTCAGATAACCCCTGGAGGGAAGGATGCCCCTGAAAATCGCCAATAGCGTTACGGAACTGATCGGCAACACGCCGCTGGTCCGACTCAACCGCCTCACCGCCGGAATCGACGGCACGGTCGCGGTCAAGCTCGAATTCTGCAATCCGGCGCACAGCGTCAAGGATCGCATCGCCGCGGCGATGATCGATGCGGCAATGGCCGCCGGCAAGATCAGCACGGAGTCGATCGTGCTGGAGCCGACCTCCGGCAACACCGGCATCGGTCTGGCGATGGTCTGCGCCGCGCGCGGAATCAAGTGCTGTTTCGTGATGCCCGAGACGATGAGCCGCGAGCGCCGCCTGCTGCTCAAGGCCTACGGCGCCGAACTGGTGCTGACGCCGGGCGCCGAAGGCATGGCCGGGGCGATCAGCCGGGCCGAAGAAATGGCCGCGGCGGATAGCCGCTATTTCATCCCGCAGCAGTTCGAGAATCCGGCGAATCCGGCGATTCACCGCAACACCACCGCCGAGGAAATCTGGCGCGATACCGACGGACAGGTCGATATCTTCGTCGCCGGCGTCGGCACGGGGGGAACGATCACCGGCGTCGGCGAGGCGCTCAAGGCCCGCAAGCCCGGCGTCAAGGTCATCGCCGTCGAGCCCGATGCCTCGCCGGTACTCTCCGGCGGCGAGAAGGGGCCGCACCCGATCCAGGGCATCGGCGCCGGCTTCGTGCCGAAGGTGCTGAATGTCGCGATCTACGACGAAATCGTGCGCGTGACGGCCGACGACGCGTTCGCCACGGCACGGCGTCTGGCGACCGAGGAAGGCATCCTCGCCGGCATCTCGTCGGGCGCCGCCGTCTGGGCGGCATTGACGGTGGCGGCGCGGCCGGAGAACGCCGGCAAGCTCACCGTAGCCATCGTTCCCTCTTTCGGCGAACGCTATCTGTCGACGCAACTCTACGCGCACCTCGATGCCTGACCGGAACGATGTGAATGGACTTTGATTTCACCCGGGTTATCGACCGCCGCGACGGCGATTCACTCAAATGGAACAAGTACGCCGGCCAGGACGTGTTGCCGCTGTGGGTGGCCGACATGGATTTCGCCGCGCCGCCGGCGGTCCTGGCCGCACTCGAACGGCGGCTGGCGCAGGGCATCCTGGGCTACGGCGAGCCGTGGCCGGAGTTGGTCGAGGCCGCGCGCGGTTACCTGCAGCGGCGCTACGACTGGTCGGTCGATCCCGAGTGGCTGGTCTGGCTGCCGGGGCTGGTCACCGGCATCAACGTCGCCTGCCGCGCGGTCGATGGCGGGGTACTCAGCGCGATTCCGGTCTATCCGCCGTTCATGTCGGCACCGCACTACGCCGCCAAGTCACTGGTGAAGGTTCCGCTGGTGCTGGCGGACGGCCGCTGGCGCTGGGATTTCCAACAACTCGAAGCGGCGATCACCCCGGAAACACGCCTGTTGCTGCTGTGCCACCCGCACAACCCGGTCGGGCGTGCATGGGAGGATGAGGAACTGGCGGCGCTGGCCGAATTCTGCCAGCGGCACGACCTGATCGTCTGCTCGGACGAGATCCATTGCGACCTGATTCTCGACCGCGATCGACCGCACCGGCCGTTCGCCCGACTCGACGGCATGGATGCGCGCACGATCACCCTGATGGCGCCGTCGAAGACGTTCAACATCCCCGGCCTCGGCTGTTCGCTGGCGATCATCGCCGACCCGGTACTGCGGCGCGCCTTCACCGGGGTGATGCGCGGCATCGTGCCGCATCCGAACGTGCTCGGCATGGTCGCCGCCGAAGCGGCGTGGAACGATGACGATGCCTGGCGCGACGGCCTGCTCGACGTCCTGCGCAGCAATCACACGCGGATCCAGGCCACCGTCGCAGCGATTCCCGGCGTGTCGATGACGCCGGTGGAAGCCACGTATCTGGCCTGGATCGACGCGCGCGGCCTCGGCGTGCCGTCGCCGGCACGCTTCTTCGAGGAGGCCGGCGTTGGTCTGTCCGACGGCGCGGAGTTCGGCTTGCCCGGCTGGGTGCGGCTCAACTTCGGCTGCCCGCCGGCGACGCTGGAGGCGGCGCTGACGCGCATGACGAACGCCTGTGGAAAGCTGGCGGTACCGGCTATGCTGAAGTAATGCTGACTCGGTGGCCTTTCCTGTCCGGATGAAGTTCTTTCGCCTGATCCTGTCGCGCCTGCTTTCCTGGCGGGCCGCCCCTTATGCCGTGGCGCTGCTCGGGCTGCTCGCCACGGCCGGGCTGGTCTACGAGGTGGCGAGCAACGACAAGACCCATCTGGCGCAGCGTTTCGAGAGTGCCGCGGGCGCGCGCGCCGAGTCGATCATCCGCCCGTTCGAAAACCAGATGGCGATGGTCGCGGTGCTGCAGCGCGCGTTCCACTCGGTCGGCGAACTCGACGAGCAGACGTTCGAGCAGATTCTCGGCCCCTTGAGCTGGACTCCCGGCCTGCGCGGATTCGCCTGGGCGCCGCGGGTCGAGGCGGCCGATCGGGAAGCGTTCGAAGCACAGGGCAGAAAGCGTTGGGGAGACACGTTCGCCATCAGCACGCTGGGCACGGGAGGGATCATGCAACCCGCGCCGGAGCGCGACGCTTACTACCCGGTGCAATACCAGAGCCCGCTCGTGTCGCGGCGCCCGGTTCTTGGCCTCGATGTCTATTCACTGGACGAACGCGCGCCCTTGATCGATCAGGCGATCAAGACAGGAAGCGTGTTATCCACGAGACTCATTTCCTCTGCCGTGAGCGACCCGGACGAGCGCAAGGTGGTCATGTTCGTTGCGCCGGTGTTCCGTGGTAGCAGCGTTCCCCAGCTACCCGACGAGCGGAGCCGGAGCATCGCCGGTGTCCTGCTCGCGTCGATGGACATGGGGGCGTTGTTCGGGATGGCAGCGGCACTGGGCGACGAGGGACTGCACGTGACGCTGAGCGATTTCGCCGAGCCGGGCAAGGCCATTCAGCGCTGGCCCGCCCATCCGTCAGCGAGCATCCCCGCCACGGAGCTGCCGGCATACAACCGCAACTTCGTCCTTGCCGGTCACTTGTGGACCATTCGTGTCGAGGCCGGTACAGCCTGGCTGAAAGCCAACCGAACCAATCGCTGGGTCGTGTTCGGTGCGACGGGTGTCGCCCTGACCCTCCTGCTGACCTTCCTGGCGCACCGCCTGCTGGCGCGTCAGCGGCGGGCCGAGGCCTACGCCGGAAGCCTGTCGCTGGTCGTCGAACAGAATCCGGCGGCGATCGTGATTACCGATCTGGCGGGGCGCGTCGAGTACGTCAATGCGATGTTCCTGCAGACCTCGGGCTACACACGAGACGAGGTGATCGGGCGCGCGGACGCGCTCGGGGCCGCAGAGGCCGATCCGGCGGCCTATCGCGAAATGCACGAGGTAATCCGCACCGGCCAGGCCTGGCATGGCGAGCTGCCGAGCCGGCGGCAGGACGGCACCGTCTATTGGGAGCGCGTACATATCGCGCCGGTCCGCGATGCCGACGGCGCCATTACCAACGTCATGGCGGTCAAGGAGGACATCACCGAACTGCGTGAGCTGACCTCGCGCCTGCAGGAAAGCGAAGCCCGCTTCCGTGGCGCGATGACGGTAATGGCCGAGGGGCTGGCGGTGCTCTCGCCCGAGGGTTTCTGCCTTTTCGCCAACCGGGCGGTGGAACGGGTCCTTGGTTTCCCGCCGGGCGGACTGCAGGGGATCAACGCGCGGGATCTGCCGTTGCAGTTCCTCAATAACGATGCGTGTGAGATTCTGAGTCCGTTCGACGATGCTGCCCTGATGCAATCGCTGTGCCGCGACCGCGAGATCCGCAACCGGGTTTTCGGCCTGCGTGCCGGCGAGGGCGCCCTCCGCTGGCTGGAAGTCAGCACCTCGCCATTGCAGGTCGAGGACGGCAAGACGCCGCGGGTGGTGATGACCTTCTCGGACATCACCGAACGCCGCCTTGCCGACGAAAAAGCCCGGCTGGCCTTCGAGGCCATCCGGCACAGCGGCGAGGGCATTCTGGTGACCGACGCGGAGCACCGCATCGTCTCGGTCAACCCGGCCTTCGAGTCGGTAACCGGCTACACCGCCGACGAAGTGGTCGGCAACACGCCGGCGCTGTTTTCCTCGACGCACCAGGACGACAGTTTCTTCGCCACGATGCGGGCGACCCTCGAACGTACCGGATACTGGCAGGGCGAGGTATGGAACCGGCGCAAGAATGGCGAACTGTATCCCGAATGGCTCGGCGTCTCGTCGGTGCGCGAGGCCAGCGGTTCGGCCAAATACTATGTGTACATCTTCTCGGACATGACCGAACGCAAGGCGGCGCAGGCGCGCATCGAATTCCTCGCGCACCACGATCCGCTGACCGAACTGCCGAACCGCCTGCTGCTGCGCGACCGCATGGCGCAGGCCATGGCCCTGGCGGCGCGCTCGCAGAGCCGGGTGGCCCTGCTGTTCCTTGATCTCGACCGCTTCAAGAAGATCAACGACTCGCTCGGCCACCCGGTCGGCGACGCGTTGCTCAAGGCCGTCGTCGAGCGCCTGAAGGGCTGCGTGCGCGAGTCCGACACGATCAGCCGGCAGGGCGGCGACGAGTTCCTCATTGTGCTCAACGAGGTGCGCGACACCGATGCCGTGGCGCGCGTCGCCGACAAGATCCAGCAGCGCATGGGGCAGCCGTTCCACGTCGGAGAACACAACCTGATGACGTCGTTCTCGATCGGCGTGGCGATCTTCCCCGACGACGGCAACGATTTCGACACGCTGCTGCAGAAGGCCGACACGGCGATGTACCACGCCAAGGAAGCCGGTCGCAACAGCCACCGCTTCTTCACCGAGCAGATGAATCTGCTGGTCGTCGAGCACCTGACGCTGGAAACGCAGTTGCGGCGGGCGCTGGACAACAAAGAGTTCGTCCTGCACTACCAGCCGCAACTCGATTTGCAGGAGCGGACCATCGTCGGCGTCGAGGCGCTGGTACGCTGGAACAATCCGGAGAGCGGGCTGGTGCCGCCGGGCAAGTTCATCCCGGTCGCCGAGGATTCGGGCCTGATCGTGCAGATCGGCGCCTGGGTGCTGCGCGAGGCCTGCCGGCAGGCCCGTGCCTGGCAGGACGCCGGATTGCCGCCGTTCGTCATGGCAGTCAATCTCTCGGCGATCCAGTTCAAGCGGCTCGACCTCGTCAATACAGTGATCGATGCGCTGGTGCTCTCCGACCTCGACTCACAGTGGCTGGAACTCGAACTGACCGAATCGATCCTGCTGCAGGACGCCGAAGCCACGCTCGATACGGTGCATCGCCTGAAGGCGCTGGGGGTGAAGCTGTCGGTGGACGATTTCGGCACCGGTTACTCCAGCCTCGCCTACCTCAAGCGCTTCGCCGTCGACAAGCTGAAGATCGACCAGTCATTCGTCCGCGACCTGTCGTCGGACCCGGACGACGCGGCGATCGTCCGCGCGATCATTCAGATGGCCCACAGCCTGAAACTGCGAACCATCGCCGAAGGCGTGGAAGACGAGAACCTGTGCAACCTGCTGCAACTGTTCCGCTGTGACGAAGTCCAGGGTTATTGGCTTTCCCAGCCGCTGCCGGCGGACGAACTGGAAAGCTTCGTGCGCAGTTTTGGCGGCGAGGTT
Organism: Propionivibrio pelophilus DSM 12018; assembly: GCF_059569095.1. Taxonomy (NCBI): domain Bacteria; kingdom Pseudomonadati; phylum Pseudomonadota; class Betaproteobacteria; order Rhodocyclales; family Rhodocyclaceae; genus Propionivibrio; species Propionivibrio pelophilus. Next base: position 13,520 of record NZ_JCANUT010000048.1, read on the forward strand.
GCAGGAAGCTGAGATTCGCGGCTGAAATCATTTGCAACAGACTTTCGCCCCAGCGAAATTCTTTGCAACCGGGGGTGGCGTGACAATGGCTGTACTCATCATTTGTCATTTTTACGGCCATGAAACGCTCTCTCCTTCCTCTATTCCTTGTCATAGTCGCGCTCTGGGCAGTACTGCAGCCCAGCGGCATCCTGACCTTTTCCACCGCCTTTTTCCCCTTGCGCTCGGCGTACACCGTGCTGACCGGAGCCCTGGCCCTCAGCTGGATGGGCCTCTGCATGCTGCTGGCGCTGCGCCCGGCATGGCTGGAGCGGAGTCTTGGCGGTCTCGACAAGCTGTACTACGTCCATAAATGGACCGGCATCGCCGCGGTGCTGATGGTCGTCGTGCACTGGCTGCTGATTCTCTCGCCCCGGACGCTCATCTCGTGGGGCTGGGTCGAGGCGGCTTCGCGACAACGTGGCCCGCATGGCGGCGGCTTCTCGCTGGTCGGTCAGGCCAAGGAAATGGGTGAATGGGCGGCGTGGGGCCTGATTGCGCTTGGTATCGTCTCGCTGCTGCGCTTCGTCCCGTATAACTGGTTCCGCAAGTTGCACAAGGGCTTCCCGGTCATGTTCCTGCTCGGCGCCTACCATAGCGTCATCATGTTGTGGAAAGACAAGCTGCTGGCGACGCCGTTCGGTATCGTCCTGACGGCGATCTGTGTCGCCGGTTGCGTAATCGCGGTGATTTCTCTGCGAGGGATGATCGGGGCCTCGCGCCGCCACAGCGGCCGGATTACGCGGGCAGCGGTCGGCGAATCCGGTGTTTTCGAATTGGCCATCGCCCCCGGAGCCGACTGGCCCGGCCATACCGCAGGACAGTTCGCCCTGCTGACGCTGGAAAACGACGAAGGCCCGCACCCGTTTTCCATCGTCTCGGAATGGAAGCCCGGAGCCGAACTGGCCTTCGCCATCAAGCCGCTCGGCGACTACACGCGCGCCTTGCCGGGGCGGGTCAAGGTCGGTGATGCGGTCAGCCTCGAAGGACCCTATGGCCGTTTCGATTTCGGTGACGTTACCGAAGACCAGGTCTGGGTGGCAGGCGGCGTGGGGGTCGCGCCCTTCATGGCCCGGCTCGAAATGCTGGCACAGCAGGGCGGGGCGAACGGAAAGGTTCATCTTTTCTACAGCGCTCGCAACGCCAAGGATGTGGCGTATCCGGCCGGGCTGGAGGAACTGTGCCGCAAGGCGGGCGTGCAACTGCACCGGCGCGTGACCAGTCGTGACGGGCGCTTCTCCGCCGCCGACATCGGCCAGTGTGTCAGCAAGACAGGCAGCGTCTGGTTCTGTGGCCCGACGCGCTGGGGGCGGACTCTGCAAACGGTGCTGGAGCGCGATTTCGGCCTCAACGCGGGACGCTTCCACCGCGAACTGTTCGAGTTCCGCTGAGTCGTTGCGGCCTCAGGTAAAGGTCATCACCCCGGCTTCGGTGACGATCGCGTCGAGCGGTTCGTCGTGCGCTTCGGGGTGAATTGTCTCGACGCGGTTCAGTTCGAAGCCGACGCCGATGGCGAGCGGCCGGGGATGCAGAGAGGAAAGCGTCCGGTCGAAGAAGCCGCCGCCGTAGCCAAGCCGGTAGCCGGCCGAGTCGAAGGCCACCAGCGGAATCAGCAGCGCCTGCGGCTGGATGAAATCGCCGGCGGCCGGGGTGGGGATGCCGTAGCGGTCTTCGCTCATTGGGGTCTCCGGCGTCCAAGCGCGGAAAGACAGCGGACTGTTCGCGGCGACGACCACCGGCAGCAGCGCGGCGAACGACGGGTGCCCCTCGGCGTGCCAGTGGGCGAACAGCGGACGCAGGTCGGGCTCGTTCTTCATCGGCCAGCAGAAACCGACACGCAGCGCCGCCAGCTGCGGGAAGTGTCGGTGCAGATGGCGACGGATCGCCTCGGCGTCGTGCCCGCATTCGTGCTTGCTCAGCGCCATTCGCCGGGCGATGGCGTCTCGCCGCAGCTCTTTGCGCCAGGCGCTGTGGCGGGCGGGTCCGGGGGCAGTTTCAGGCGTTCTGTCGACGCTCATGTGGTATGCTGAAAGCCAGTATTCACGGGTTTTTCAGCTTATCATGAAGTTCCGCGCCACCGCCCTCCTGCTCGTCTTTTCCGCCCTCCTTTCCCCGCTCGCCGGTGCCGCTCCCGGCGACGATCTGATCCTGTCCGCGCGTGATGCCACCCGCTCCGGCGATCGCCTGCGCCTCGAGCGCATCGGCGGTCTGGTGCAGGGGCATCTGCTGGCGTCGTACATCGATTACTGGCGACTGCAGCTCGAACTGAAGAACGATGTCGATCCGGCGCGGGTGCGCTCCTTCCTCGACGACAACCGCGGTAGCTATCTGGCCGAGAAGATGCGCGGCGAGTGGCTGAAACAACTCGGCAAGCAGCAACAGTGGGCACTGTTCGACGCCGAGTTTCCGGCCCTGCTCCAGCCCGATCAGGAACTGCAGTGCTATGCCCTGCAAAGCCGCCGGCTGCGCGGCGATGCGACGATGCTCGATGACGCCATGCCGCTGTGGCTGACGCTTGTCGACGCGCCCGAGGCATGCCACCCGGTGCTCGAAGCGCTGATTCTCGAGAAGCGCGTGCTGGCCGACGATGTGTGGGCGCGCATTCGTCGCCTCGTCGAAACCAACCGGCTGGCCGGCGCGCGTTATGCGATGAACTATCTGCCGCAGAGCCAGACCCCCAATGCCACGACGGCGAAGGCGGTGACCGATTCGCCTTTGAAATGGCTGGTCAAGACCAATCCCTCGGCCAGCCGCATGAATCGCGAACTCGCGGCGCTGGCGATCGCCCGCATCGCGCGCAACGATCCGCGCATGGCGGCCGAGCAACTGGAAAAGATCGAATCGCGCCTGCAGCCGGGAGAAAAGGGCTGGGCCTGGAGCCAGATCGGCTGGCAGGCCGCGCAACGGCACATGGTCGACGCGCTCGACTGGTACCTGAAGGCCGGCGAGGTGCCGATGTCCGACGAGGTGGTGCAATGGAAGGTGCGCGCCGCGTTGCGTGCGCAGGACTGGGGCGCGGTTCGCGCGGCCATCGAGAAGATGCCGCCGGCGCTGGCCGAACAACCGACCTGGACCTACTGGCTGGGGCGCGCCTACCGCGCCGGCGGACGGACGGAGGACGCCGACGCGCTGTTCGCCAGGGTGGCCGGGCAGCCGCATTTCTACGGCAATCTTGCCGACGAGGAACTCGGGCGGACGATCACGCCGCCTGCGCCGACGACACCGCCGACAGCGGCGGAAATTGCCGCCATCGAATCACGCACGGCCATCCAGCGCGCCCTGGCCCTGTTCGGCCTCGACCTGCGCACGGAAGGTGTCCGCGAATGGAACTGGGCCTTGCGCGGGATGACCGACCGCGAACTGCTCGCCGCCGCCGCGGTGGCCAACCGCGCCGGGGTCTACGACCGGGCGATCTCCGCCGCCGATCGCACCCGCGACGAGCACGACTACACGCTGCGCTACCTGTCGCCGTTCAGCGAGCAGGTGCGCCCGGCGGCCCGTACCCAGTCGCTCGACGACGCGTGGGTCTATGGCCTGATGCGCCAGGAGAGCCGCTTCGTCACCAACGCCCGCTCGTCGGCCGGCGCCTCCGGCCTGATGCAGCTGATGCCGGCGACGGCCCGCTGGGTAGCCAAGAAGATCGGCCTGACGGACTACCATCACGGCCAGGTCAATGACACCGAAACCAACCTGCTGCTCGGCACCAGCTACATGCGCATGGTCATGGAAGGCCTCGACAACAGCCCGGTGCTCGCTTCGGCGGGTTACAACGCCGGCCCCGGACGAGCGCGCAAGTGGATGGGCGAACGCCCGCTCGAAGGCGCGGTCTACGCCGAGACGATCCCGTTCAACGAAACGCGCGACTACGTCAAGAAGGTGATGAGCAACGCGGTCTATTACTCGGTGCTGTTCAACGGCCGGCCGGAATCGCTGAAGGAGCGGCTCGGGATCATCGGCCCGCGCGCAACACCGAAGGCCGAGGAGTTGCCGTAGTCACGCAAGAGCATCCGGCACACGCCGGGGGAGGTGGCGCATGATGCACGCAAAGGTGGTGATTTTCGGGGGAAGCGGCTTTGTCGGCAGCTGCCTGGCCGGGCGGCTGGCGGCGCGGGGCGTGCAGGTAACGGTGCCGACGCACCGTCCGGAACGCCGCAAGTCGCTGACCTTGCTGCCCAACGTGCGTCTGCTTGCCTCTGACATTCATGATCCGCTGACCCTGAACGACCTGATCGGTGACGCAGACGCGGTGATCAACCTCGTCGGCATCCTGCACGACCGCGACGATACTGCGCCCTACGGCAAGCGGTTTGCCGCCGCACATGTCGAACTGCCGCGCCGGATCGTCGCCGCGATGAAGACGGCGGGCGTGAGCCGTCTGCTGCACATGAGCGCGCTGCGGGCCTCGCTCGAGGCGCCATCGGCCTACCTGCGCTCAAAGGCGGCGGGCGAAGCCGTCGTCCTCGACCCGGCCAACGGACTGGACGTCACGGTGTTCCGCCCGTCGGTCATCTTCGGGCCGGACGACGCCTTCCTGAACCTGTTCGCCGGCCTGCTCGCCGCCTTCCCGATCCTGCCGCTGGCCGGCGCCGACACCCGTTTCCAGCCGGTCTACGTCGGCGACGTTGCCGAGGCGTTCTGCGCTGCCCTGAGCAACGCCGAGACCATCGGCAGAATCTACGAACTGGGCGGCCCGGCCAGCTACCGTCTGCGCGAACTGGTCGCCTACGTCGGCCAGCTAACCGGCCATGCGCGGCCGGTCTGCGCGCTGCCCTGGTTTCTTGCCCGGCTGCAGGCCGGTATACTCGGCGCCCTGCCCAACCCGCCGATGTCCCCGGACAATCTGCGGTCCCTGCAGGTGGATAGCGTCACCGATGGCCTTCACGACTTTCCCGGCTGGCAGCCGCAGTCGCTGGAGGCGGTGGCGCCGACCTACCTGAAGCCTTTTGCTGCAAGGTCGCGCCTCGACGAACTGCGTCGTCATGCCGGGCGCTGACCGGATTTCTGGAGATTTTTCATCATGATGAAACTGGTCATCGGTACCCGCAATTATTCGTCGTGGAGCCTGCGTCCCTGGCTGGCCATGAAGCAGGCCGGCCTGCATTTCGAGGAAATCCTGATCCCGCTGCGCACCAGCGCGACCAAGGGCGAGATCCTCAAGTATTCGCCGTCGGGCAAGGTGCCCTGCCTGATCGACGGCGAGGTCGTCGTCTGGGATTCGCTGGCGATCTGCGAATACCTGGCCGAGAAAGTCTCGACGCTGCTGCCGTCGGAACGCAAGGCGCGGGCTTTCGCCCGTTCGATCTGCGCGGAGATGCACGCCGGTTTCCCGTCGCTGCGCGAGGGCATGCCGATGGACGTGCTCGCCTCCAAGCCGTTCGCCGAACCGACGCCGCAGGTTTCTGCCGACATCGCGCGCATCGTGGCGATCTGGGAAGAATGCCGGCAGACGTACGGACGCAAGGGGCCGTTCCTCTTCGGCCACTTCACCATCGCCGATGCGATGTACGCGCCGATCGTCTGGCGTTTCCTGACCTACCACGTCGAACTGCCCGAAGCATCGCGGCAATGGGTGGAGACCATGGCGGCGCTGCCGGCCATGCAGGAGTGGAAAGCCGGCGCGGAAGCCGAAAACAGCTGAGCGGCGCGCATCGATGCAAGTATTCACGGTCGGCGGTGCAGTGCGCGATGGCTTGCTCGGGCTGCCGGTGCAGGATCACGACTACGTGGTCGTCGGCGCGTCGCCGGACGAGATGCTGGCGCGCGGCTTTCGGCCGGTGGGCAAGGACTTTCCGGTGTTTCTGCACCCGAAAACGCACGAGGAGTACGCCCTCGCCCGCACCGAACGCAAGTCGGGACACGGCTACAAGGGGTTCTCTTTCCACGCCGCGCCGGACGTCACGCTGGAAGAGGATCTGGCCCGGCGCGACCTCACCATCAACGCCATCGCCCGCGCCGAAGACGGCACCCTGATCGATCCCTTTAATGGTGTTGCCGACATCGAGGCGCGCGTGCTGCGCCATGTCGGCCCTGCCTTTGTCGAGGACCCGGTACGCATCCTGCGCGTAGCGCGCTTTGCCGCCCGCTTCGCCGATTTTTCGATCGCCCCGGAAACGCTCGAGCTGATGTGCCGCATGGTCGACTGCGGCGAGGTCGATCATCTGGTCGCCGAACGCGTCTGGCAGGAGATGGCCAAGGGGCTGATGGAGCGCACACCGTCGCGGATGATCGCCGTGCTGCGCGACTGCGGCGCGCTGGCGCGCATCCTGCCCGCGCTCGACCGCCTGTTCGGCGTGCCGCAGCGGGCCGACTACCACCCGGAAATCGATACCGGCGTGCATGTGCTGATGGCGCTCGACCAAGCGGCCAAGGCCGGCTTCGCCCTGCCCGTGCGCTTCGCCGTGCTGCTGCACGATCTTGGCAAGGGCACGACGCCGCAGGAGGATCTGCCCCGGCATCCCGGCCACGAGGCGCGCAGCGTCGGACTCGTCGAAGAAGTGTGCGCTTACCTCAAGGCGCCCTGTGACTGCCGCGACCTCGCCCTGCTGGTCGCACGCTACCACGGCGACATCCGCCGCGGGCCGGAAATGCGTGCCGGAATCATCGTCCGCCTGCTCGAACGCACCGATGCGCTGCGCCGTCCGGAACGATTCCGGCAGTTGCTGCAGGCCTGCGATTGCGATTTCCACGGACGTCTCGGCTGGGAGGACAAGCCGGTACCGGCGCCCGACCTGTTCCTCTCGGCACTGGAAGCGATGCTTTCCGTCGACGCCGCGGCTATCGCGAGGAGTTGCGAGAACAAGGCGCAGATCCCCGAGCGCCTGCACGCCGCGCGCGTGAAGGCAGTCGCCGTGCGGCTCAACCGTCAGGAGTAACCGGACGGGTCAGAGAAGATAGCGCGCGAGCAGCGCCCCCGGCAGTTCGCGCGGCAGCGCAATCCACACGCGATGCCCGTTGCCGGGCGCGACGGATAGCTGATCTCCGGCGGCGTTCTCCATGCGCCCGATCATCAGGTCGAGGTTCCCCGTGGGATGAATGACTTCAAGCCGGTCGCCGACGGCAAAGCGGTTCTTCACGTCGATTTCCGCCATGCCGCGCGTGGCATCCCAGCCGATCACATCACCGACGTAGAGGCTGCGGCCGGACTCGGAATGGCCACGCAGGTAGTTCTGCATCTCGGATTCGTGGTGGCGCTGGTAGAAACCGTCGGTGTAGCCTCGGTTGGCCAGCCCTTCCAGTTCGCCGAGCAGGCGCGGGTCGAAGGGGCGGCCGGCGACGGCGTCGTCGATCGCCCGGCGATAGACCTGCACGGCGCGCGCGACGTAGTATGGCGACTTGGTGCGCCCCTCGATCTTCAGTGAATCGACGCCGATCTCCACGAGGCGCTGGACGTGCTCGACGGCGCGCAGGTCCTTGGAATTCATGATGTAGGTGCCGTGCTCGTCCTCCTCGACCGGCATCAGTTCGCCGGGACGTTCTTTCTCTTCGAGCAGCCAGACCTTTTGCGCAGGGTTCACGTCGCCGGTTGCGTCCTCGGTGGCTGGCTTGACCTTGTAGTCCCAGCGGCAGGAATTGGTACAGGTCCCCTGGTTCGAATCGCGCCGGTTGAAGTAGCCGGAGAGCAGGCAGCGCCCGGAGTAGGCGACGCACAACGCGCCGTGCACGAACACCTCCAGCTCGGTGTCAGGGCATTCCTGGCGGATCTCGGCGACTTCGTCGAGCGACAGTTCGCGCGACAGGATGATGCGCGTGACGCCGAGCTTCCGCCAGAAGCGCACGGCGGCGAAGTTGACGGTATTGGCCTGTACCGAAAGGTGGATCGGCATCTCCGGCCATTGCTCGCGCACGAGGTCGATCAATCCGGGGTCTGCCATGATCAGCGCGTCGGGCCGCAGCGCAACGACCGGCGCCATGTCGGCGAGGTAGGTGCGCACCTTGGCGTTGTGCGGCAGGACGTTACTGACCAGGTAGAAAAGCTTGTCATCGCCATGCGCTTCCGCGATGGCCTGGCCGAGCCGTTCAAGGCTGCCGAACTCGTTGTTGCGCACGCGCAGGCTGTAGCGCGGCTGGCCGGCATAGACGGCATCGGCACCGAAAGCGAAGGCGTTGCGCATCATCGCCAGCGAACCGGCGGGGGCGAGCAATTCAGGGGTAGGGCGGGCAGAGGAGACGGGCATGAAGCTTTCCGGTGGAACGGGTAGAATTCAACACAACCTAAGGAAACGCTGAAACAGTCGTCACCCCGGCGAAGGCCGGGGTCCGGTTCGTTGCATTTTCTGGGTTCCGGCCTTCGCCGGAATGACCAGTCTTCGACAACTCAGCGCTTCCGCAAGAATTCTAACCGCTTTCCAACCCTTCCCATGTCGGACAACTCCCCCGAAGATATCCTCATCAATTTCACCCCGCAGGAAACCCGGGTCGCCGTGATGTACCAGGGCGTGGTTCAGGAATTGCACATCGAGCGCAATGCCAGCCGCGGGCTGGTGGGCAACATTTACCTTGGTCGCGTCGTGCGCATCCTGCCCGGGATGCAGTCGGCGTTCATCGACGTCGGCCTGCAGCGCACTGCCTTCCTGCACGTCGCCGACATCTGGGAACCGCGCAATCCGGGCGATCCGGCACGGCCGATCGAGCGCATCCTGCACGAGGGACAGAGCATAGTCGTGCAGGTGATCAAGGATCCGATCGGCACCAAGGGTGCGCGCCTGTCCACGCAGATCTCGGTCGCCGGGCGAATGCTGGTGTATTTGCCGCAGGAAAAGCATATCGGCATCTCGCAACGCATCGAAAACGAGGCCGAGCGCGAAGTGCTGCGTGAAAAGCTCACACGACTGGTGCCGCCGACCGAACAGGGCGGCTACATCGTGCGGACGATGGCCGAGGGCGCCTCCGACGAGGAACTGGCCAACGACATCGAATACCTGCGCAAGCTCTGGTACGACATCCAGCTGCAGTCGAAGAACGTCGCGCCGCCCGGGATTCTCTATCGCGAGCTGTCGCTCGGCCTGCGCGTCCTGCGCGACTTCGTCAACGCCGACACGGTGCGCATCGTCATCGACTCGCGCGAGAATTTCCAGAAGCTGTCGTCGTTTGCCAAGGAGTACACGCCGGCCGTGCTGCCGCTGCTCAACCACTACATCGGCGAGCGTCCGCTCTTCGATCTCTACGGCATCGAACAGGAAATCCAGAAGGCGCTGGCCCGCCGGGTGGACCTCAAATCGGGCGGCTACCTGATCTTCGACCAGACCGAGGCGATGACCACCATCGACGTCAACACCGGCGGCTTCGTCGGCGTGCGCAACTTCGACGAGACGGTGTTCAAGACCAATCTCGAAGCCGCGCATACGATCGCCCGCCAGCTGCGTTTGCGCAACCTCGGCGGGATCATCATCATCGATTTCATCGACATGGACAGCGACGAACACCGCGACGCCGTGCTCGAGGAATTCAATCGGGCATTGGCCAGCGACCACACGCGGCTGACGGTGAACGGCTTCACCGCGCTCGGCCTCGTCGAGATGACCCGCAAGCGCACGCGCGAGTCGCTGGCGCACGTGCTCTGCGAGGAGTGCCCGACCTGCAACGGCCGCGGCGAGGTAAAGACGGCGCGCACGGTGTGCTACGAAATCCTGCGCGAACTGCTGCGCGAAGCGCGCCAGTTCAACGCGCGCGAGTTCCGCATCCTCGCCAGCGTGCCGGTCATCGACATCTTTCTCGACGAGGAATCGCAGGGCCTGGCGATGCTCTCGGACTTCATCGAGAAACCGATCTCCCTGAAGGCCGAACCGAGCTACTTGCAGGAGCAGTACGACATCGTTCTCCTGTAGCCGGACCTCGCGCTTCCCGGCGCCAGAAGCTATAGTGACGGGCATGATGCAACGTTCGACGATCATCGCCTGCGGGCTGGCTCTTCTGCTGGCGGCCTGCGGTGGCCTGTCCCTGACATCGGACAAGGCGCCGACAGCGGCGTCCGCCCGCCCGGCGGCCAGCGGTTCTGCCGTCGAGGTAACCCTCTACGCGCTGGGCTTGCTCGACACGGGCTATCGTTTCGGCGGCAAGAATCCGGAGGCGGGTCTCGATTGCAGCGGCATGGTTTCTTATGTTTTCAACCGCGCCGCCGGCATCCGCCTCAGCGGCAGCGCCGCCGACATCGCCCGCCAGGGCAAGCCGATCGATCGCGACGAACTGCGTCCCGGCGATCTGGTCTTCTTCAACACGCGCAATGCGCCCTTCACCCATGTCGGGATCTACATCGGTGACGAACGCTTCGTGCACGCGCCGTCGACCAACGGCCGCGTACGCATCGACCAACTCACCGCCCGCTACTACGCGCAGCGTTTCGAGGCGGCGCGGACCTATTTCGACTAGGCGGGGATCGGGCGATTTCCGCGCCCACTTGCCGGCAGAAATTTTTACACCGTTTTTATTTTCGGCGCGGGAAAATTCGCCGCGTTGAAACTTCCTTCCGGCGGCTTGCGCCGGGAACTGCATGAGAAAAACGCCTGGACAAGGCAGTGGTGGCTTCCGAAGCGACTGGCCGCGCTATCTGCTGACCGCGCTGGCCTGTGCCGCCACGACGCTGATCACGATGCCGCTGCTCGGCCATCTCGATCTGGCCAACATCGTGATGCTCTTCCTGCTCACGGTCCTGCTCGTTGCGGTCCTGCTCGGCCTGCGGTCGGCGTTGCTGGCGGCGTTTCTCAGCGTCGGCCTGTTCGACTTCTTTTTCGTCCCGCCGCGCTTCACCTTCGTGGTCAACGATGGCCAGTATCTCGTGACCTTTGCGGTGATGCTAATGGTGGCGATCATCACCGGCCGTTTGGCGGCCGGATTGCGTCATCGTGCCGATGAGTCGGCTGCGGCCGAACATCGTGCGCGGGCGTTGTCGGAGATGGCGCGCGAACTCTCCGGCGCGCTGAAGTTGGAACAGGTCGCCGAAATCACCGACCGCTTCCTCGACGCGCTGCTGAAGGCACGGGGCGAGATCCTGCTCTACGACCGGGTCGGCCGGCCGAAGCCGGATCTGGTCAAGCGGATGCCGGGCGTCGTCATCGAGCCGCGACTGGCGGCGATCGCCTTTGAACGCGGTGAGACGGTCGAATGCTCCTTGTTGGCCGCCAGCGGGTGCGCTGTGTTGTATTTGCCGTTGACGGCGCCGATGCGCGTGCGCGGCATCATCGCCGTTGCTCCCGCCACGACGTCTCCCGAGCCGCTGCTGGCGCAGCGGCCGCACCTGGAAACAATGGCGTCGCTGGTGGCAATAGCCATCGAACGCATCCATTATGTCGATGTCGCCCAGCGCACGCAGGTGCAGATCGTTTCGGAGCGCCTGCGCAGCTCGATCCTCTCTGCGTTATCGCACGACCTGCGTACGCCGCTGGCGGCGCTGGTCGGTCTTGCCGATTCCCTGGCGTGGAGCCGGCCGCCGCTCGGCGATGCGCAGCGCGAGTCGGCCGAGGCCATCCGAGAGCAGGCCGAACGGCTGTCCGGTCTGCTCGAGAACCTGCTCGACATGGCCCGTCTGCATGCCGGCAACGTGACGCTGCACAAGGAGTGGCAGCCGATCGAGGAAGTGATCGGTTCGAGCATCAAGCTGCTGGGCCGGGCGCTGGCCGAACACCCGGTCAAGGTGCGTCTTGCCGACAACCTGCCACTCGTCGAATTCGATGCAGTGCTGATCGAGCGGGTGTTCTGCAACCTGCTGGAAAACGCCGCCAAGTACTCGCCGTCGGGGCGCGCCATCGAGATCGACGTCGGGCTGCGCGATGAGCGGATGGCGATCAGCGTCGCCGACAGCGGCGCCGGTTTTTCGGCCGCCGAGACTGGAACCGACGCACTGTTCGAGATGTTCGTGCGCGGCGAATCGGAGTCGGCGCTTCCCGGCGTCGGTCTCGGGCTGGCCATCTGCCGGGCGATCGTCGAGGCGCACGGCGGCTCGATTGCCGCTGGAAATCGCGTTCAAGGCGGCGCCTGCGTCACCTTTTTCCTGCCGCTCGGAATGCCTCCGGTGATCGAGGAGGAAATGCTTACCGAACAGGAGGACGGGAAATGAAGGAACTCGCGCCTGTGGTGCTCGTCGTCGAGGACGAGAAGCAGATCCGGCGTTTCGTGCGTACCGCGCTGGAGGACGAGGGGTGCCGCGTGTTCGAGGCCGGCACGCTGGCCGGCGGCCTCGTCGAAGCCGGCGAACGCAAGCCCGATGTGATCATGCTCGACCTCGGCTTGCCGGATGGCAACGGCGTCGACTTCATCCGTGACCTGCGCGGCTGGTCGGACGCCCCGATCCTGGTGCTGTCGGCACGCTCCAACGAGAAGGACAAGGTGCAGGCACTCGACGCCGGCGCCGACGATTATCTGACCAAGCCGTTCGGCGTTGGCGAACTGCGGGCGCGGGCTCGCGCGTTGCTGCGGCGGCAGAGCCGGACCGAGGACGCCTCGCCGCTGTTCGAGTTCGGCGAGGTGAAGGTCGACCTCTCGCGGCGCGTCGTGACCCGCAACGGCGACCCGGTGCGGCTGACTCCGATCGAATACCGCCTGCTCTGCGTGCTGCTGGCCAACGTGGGCAAGGTGCTGACGCAGCGCCACCTGCTGCGCGAGGTGTGGGGGCCGTCGAGCGTCGAGAGCTATCACTACCTGCGCATCTACGTCGGCCACCTGCGCCACAAGCTGGAAATCGACCCCGCGCAGCCGCGTCACTTCCAGACGGAAACCGGCGTTGGCTACCGCTTCCAGCCCTGAAATTCATCCTGATTTTTCCGGAAATACCATGAGCCATGCAACAAACGCCCCTAATCCGGCACAATTCAGAACACTGACCCTGGCGGCGCTCGGCGTCGTCTTCGGCGACATCGGCACCAGCCCGCTGTACGCGATCCGTGAAGTCTTCGCCAGTCCGCATCACCCGGTGCCGATCACGCCGGACAACGTGCTCGGCATTCTTTCGCTGGTGTTCTGGGCGCTGATGCTGGTCATCAGCGGCAAGTACGTGTCGTTCATCATGCGTGCCGACAACCGCGGCGAAGGCGGCATCATGGCCCTGATGGCACTGGCCCTGCGTGACACCGGCGAGGGAAAAAAGCGCAACCTGATCCTCGTCCTGGGCCTGTTCGGCGCCGCGCTGTTCTATGGCGACGGCGTCATCACGCCGACGATTTCCGTGCTTTCGGCGGTCGAGGGGCTGCAGGTCATCACACCGGCCTTCACGCCGTTCATCATCCCGCTGGCGCTGGTCATCCTGGTCTTCCTGTTCGTCATCCAGCGGCACGGGACGGCCAGCGTCGGCAGACTCTTCGGTCCGGTTATGATTGTCTGGTTCGCCACCCTGACGGTGCTCGGCATCAACAGCATCCTGCTCGAACCCGGCGTGCTACGCGCGCTGAATCCGGCCTGGGCGTTATCGTTTTTCACGGCACACCCGGTTCTCGGTTTCTTTTCGCTCGGTGCCGTCGTTCTCGTCATTACCGGGGGCGAGGCGCTGTACGCCGACATGGGCCACTTCGGACGGCACCCGATCGCCACCGCCTGGTTCGGCATGGTGCTGCCGGCCCTGCTGATCAACTATTTCGGCCAGGGCGCGCTACTGCTTGCCAATCCCGCTGCCATCGAGAACCCCTTCTATCTGCTTGCCCCAACCTGGGCGCTGTACCCGATGGTCGCGCTGTCTACGGCGGCGACCGTCATCGCCTCGCAGGCCGTGATTTCCGGCGCCTTCTCGATCACCCAGCAAGCCATGCAGCTCGGCTATCTGCCGCGTTTCGAGGTCCGCCATACCTCGGAAAGCCAGATGGGCCAGATCTATCTCCCCGGCATCAACTGGTTGCTACTGGCTGCCGTGATCGCCGCAGTCATCGGCTTCGGATCATCCAGCAACATCGCGGCGGCCTACGGCATCGCGGTCACCGGCACCATGTTCATCACCAACCTGCTGGCCTTCGTCGTAGCCTGCAACGAATGGAAATGGCGGCCGTCGCTGGCCCTGGCGTGCCTCGTTCCGTTCGCGCTGATCGACCTCGGCTTCCTCGCCTCCAATTCGACGAAGATCATCGACGGCGGTTGGTTTCCGCTGGCCTTCGGTCTGCTGGTGTTTATCACCCTGTCTACCTGGAAGCGGGGGCGGCAGGTGCTGCATGAGAAACTCGGCCAGGACGGTATCCAGCTCGCGCCGTTCATCGAAAGCCTGGCGCTCGGCGGGACGACCCGCGTTCCCGGTACAGCGGTCTTTCTCACCGGCCGGCCGGAAGGCGTCCCGCGCGCGCTGCTGCACAGCCTCAAGCACTACAAGGTGCTGCACGAACGCATGGTGATCGTGACCATACGCATCTTCGACGTGCCCTACGTTCCGGAAATCGACCGCGTGGAAGTCAAGCCGCTCGGGCAGGACTTCTGGCAGGTGACCGTCCAGTACGGTTTCAAGGACGAACCCGACCTGCCCGAGGCGCTCACGCACTGCGCGCACTTCGGGCTGGAATTCGACATGATGGATACCTCGTTCTTCCTCGGCCGGGAAACACTGATCGCCCGCTTCGGCAAGGAGATGGCCTACTGGCGGGTGCTGCTTTTCTCGACGATGTTCCGCAACGCGACAAGCATCACGGCGTTCTTCAAGATCCCGTCGAACCGGGTGGTCGAACTGGGGTCGCAGGTCGTACTTTGACCCCGGCTTCGTTCAGCTCCCGGTTTTTCTGAAGAAGTACTCGTCCTGTTTCCGGCGCAGGGCGAGCAGTTCCGACGCCGGATCGATCTCGATGTCGGCCAGGGTGATCAGCGCTCCGGCAGCGACGTCGCGCACCAGCCGCCGGTTGGCCGCCAGATAGAACGGCACGGCATTGTCCGCGGCCAGCGGTCTTGCGGGATGCAGTTCGGCGGCGACACTGTCGATGGTGTGATGATGACCGCCCATCGACAGCGCGCTGCCGGCGCTCAGGGGGCGTGAGGCACGAGCGACGAGGTCGAGGTGCGGGCGCGGCGATTGGGCACCGCAGGAGCGGCCGAGCACCGCCGCTTCGAGAACGCTGGTTGCCGCTTCCAGCCCGAGCAGGTGTCGCGGGTTGAAGATCATCGCGCGCTTGGCGTCGCGCGAGACCAGGTGGCCTTTCTCCTCCAGCAGCTTCCAGGTTTCGGCATCGTCACAACGAACGATGACGAAGACGCCGCCGGCGAAACTGGCTTCGTCCGGCCGGCGCAGGCAGTGGAAGACGTCAAGTACGCCTTCGCGAGTGAGCAGGCCGTCCTCGTCAGTGGCCCCGAGCAGGCTGGGCACTTCGGGAATCCGGGCGATCGGCGCGTGCAGGTCGGCGCGGTCGGGAACCAGCCCGGTCGAGTTGGCCACGACCAGCAGTTCGCACAGGTCGGGCACGGCACGCTGTGGCAGGGCGGCGCAGACGCGCGCGCGATGTTCGGCGACGTCGGCCGCATCCTGTTCGCCGAGTGCGAGGTGGTCGGCCAGTGCCGGCAGCGCATGGGTCTCGCCGTTGCAGGTCAACACACCCGTTTTCTCGTCGAAGACGAAGTCGTACTCGCTCGACTTGCCCGCCGCGATGATTTCGAAGCCGAGTGTTTCCGCCCAGGTGATCAGCCCGATCAGCAGGCTCGGCTGGTCGCCGTCGACCGGGGTCACGACCTTGCCGCGGGTTCGGGCGAGGCAGGTAAGATACGGGCCGATGACGCTATCGACTTCCTTGGATACGAGAACCAGATGATGGCCCGCTTCGATCGCCTGCCGGCCGTGACGCGCGCCGGCTTCCGGGTTGCCGGTTGCTTCCACGACGACGTCGAGCGGCAGGCCGACAACGGTCGTCAGGTCGGCCGCGGCAATGTACTTGCCGGCATCCCAGGCAGCTTTGGCTTCACCAGCGGTGCCGCAGACGGCGACCTCGGTTTCGGCAATGCCTACCGCGACGAAGCTCCGGGCGGCGACGGTGGCGTCGATGTCGACGGCGACGCGCACGTTCATCAACGGCACGCGGAGTCCCTGGGCGATGAAGCTCCGCCCGAAGCCGCCACTGCCGACGACGCAGGTTTCGACGGGGCGTTGCGCGGCGGAAAAATAGTCGAGATGGTTCATGCTGACATTCGCTCCTTGATGGGAAGGATTTATCAAGCTCGGCAAGCTGATTGCCTAATTGCATGCAATAATTCTTGTGTAAATAGTTTTTACACGCCTAGTCCCGTTCGCGTCAACGTATTAAATGCAATTTATCCAAAAACACGAATTTTCCTTCGACCGCCATGCTTGAAAACCACCACGGCAGCCGCACCCAGCTCGCCGCAGATGGTCTGCGGCAATTGATCATCGCCGGCGACTTGCGTCCCGGCCAACGCCTTTCCGAGCGCGAACTCGGCGAATATGTGCACGGCCTGTCGCGCACGCCGTTGCGCGAAGCGCTGAAGGTTCTCGCCGCCGAGGGGCTGGTAACGATTTCGCCGAACCGCGGCGCGACGGTCACGGCGCTCAGCGTTACCGAAGTCGAGGACATACTGGAACTGATCGTCGGCCTCGAAGGACTCGCGGTGGAGCGGGCGTGTCAGCGCGTCAGCGACGCCGATTTCGCCGCGATGGAGGTATTGCATCGCCAGATGCACGACTGCTTTCGCGACGGTCGCCTGATGGATTATTTCGAGACCAACCAGCGAATTCACCAGATGCTCGTCGACGCTGCCGGCAACCGCGAACTCTCCCGCCTGTATGCCAGCGAATGTGCGCGCATCAGGCGCTATCGCTACGCCGGAAACCGCCAGCCTGCGCGCTGGGAACGGGCGATCGCGGAACACGACCAGATGTTCGTGGCGTTAACGGAACGCGACGGCCCGTTGTTGCGGGAGATGCTCCGCGCCCACCACCGCAATGGCTGGCGCACGGCCCGCAACCTCGTTGCGGAGGAACTGGGGGTCGAAGAAACAGCGGCCGGAGAAGGGGGGCGTTATTGAATCCGGCCCGGCCGCCCCATCCGACATGCGGTCTGCTGCTGTTATCCAGAATCGAAAAGGCCAGTCCGATGTGACTGGCCTTTTTGCTTATGGGTACGAAGGCTGCCTACGCCACCCCATAGACGAGATCCCTGAGGAAAAGGGAGAGCTGCGGCACGTAGGTGATGATCATGAGGAAGCTGAAGATGGCGAGAACGAAGGGGATCAGCTGCTTGATCATCCGGTCGAGCGGAATCTTGGCTACCGTGCAGGCCGCGAAGAGATTCACCCCGAACGGCGGCGTAATCATCCCCATCGCCAGGTTCACCACCATGATCATGCCGAAATGCACCGGATCCACCCCGAACTTCGCCGCCACCGGCACCAGGATCGGCGCCAGCACGATGATCGACGCCGAGGTCTCGATGAACATGCCAATCAAGAACAGTGCGGCATTGACACCCAGCAGGAACATGCCGCCGGAGGTCAGATGCGCCTTCAGGAAGTCGCCGATCGCTTCCGGCACGCCCGCCCGGGTGATCAGCAGGCTGAACAGGCCAGCGTTGGCGATTATGAACATGATCACCGCCGAGGAGATCACGGACTTGCGGAAGATGACGTAGAGGTCCTTGAACTGGATCTCGCGGTAGATCAGCATGCCGACGATCAGGGCGTAGAAGACGGCGACGACCGCGGCTTCGGTCGGGGTGAACACGCCCCCGTAGATGCCGCCGAGGATGATCACCGGCATCATCAGCGCCAGCGCGGCTTCCCTGCCGGCTTGCTTGAAGGGCATCCGGCCGAGGTGGTCGTCCTTCCCGTAGCCTTTGACCTTGGACCAGAGCCAGACGAAGAACATCAGGCCGCCGCCGATCAGCAGGCCGGGACCGAAGCCGGCGATGAACAGTTCGCCGATGGAGACTTCGGC
>NZ_JCANUT010000049.1:0-30076 GCF_059569095.1 Propionivibrio pelophilus DSM 12018
CTGTTCCGGGCGCTTGTCGCAGATGATGCGCTGAAGGGCCTGTTCCTGTTCCGCTGACAGGCTTCGACCCGTACCCGGTTTCTTCCCGCGTACGGAGGGCTTCAAGGCGACCATGCCGCCTGCTTCGTACAAGTCCAGGGCCATGCGTACGCCCGGCCAGCTGAGCCCCGTCGCCGTGACAATCTGCATCACACGCATCCCGCTTTTGTGCAGCCGGACCGCTTGCTTGCGTAGGGCATACAACTGCTCCAGCGTTTGAACTTCTTTTTCTGTCGTTTCCATCATTCCCATGTCGGGACAATAACCCGAAATTCAAGCGTTATTCGGGCCGAATCTATAGAAGACCGCTTACGGAGAATGCGAATTTAAAACGCAGATGCCCGATAACGTTCGATCCACGGGATACACGGGATACACGGGATTTATTAAAAGTCACGTGACGACTCGTTTTACGGACCACGAGGTTGAAAAAGTCTTCGAAGCGCTCAGTACGGGAAAAATGCCAAAGGGCCTGTTTCAGTCGTTTGAGACGCATACCACGCATCTCGAATCCCTTAGGGAGCGACACAACAGTACCAAAGTCTGCCCCAAATGTGCCAGCCAGCTAACATTGCGCACAGTCAAAAGTGGTCCAAGAGCAGGAGGACAGTTTTTGGGGTGCAGCAGTTTTCCCAAATGCCGCTACACGCGACCTTTGGATTGAAGGGTCAAATATATTGACCCTTCTTGATTCTGGCTTGCGCCGGAATGGCGGGCTCAGGACTGTCCAGCGAATCCCGGGACATTACATCCCCAGATACGCCTTCTTCACCTCTTCGTTGCTGAGCAGGTTCTCGGCCTTGTCTTCCAGCGTGATCGCGCCGTTTTCCATGACGTAGCCGCGGTGGGCGATCTTCAGCGCCTGGTTGGCGTTCTGTTCGACGAGAAACACCGTGGTGTTGTTCTCGGCGTTGATCTGTTTGATGATCTCGAAGATCTGCTTGATGATCAGCGGCGCGAGGCCGAGCGATGGTTCGTCGAGCAGCAGCAGCGACGGGCGGGCGAGCAGAGCGCGCGAGATGGCGAGCATCTGCTGTTCGCCCCCGGAGAGCGTGCCGCCGGCTTGGTTGCGGCGTTTTTCGAGGATCGGGAAGCGCCCGAACACCTGGTCGATGTCGGCCTTGATGCCGGTCTTGTCGTTGCGCAGGTAGGCGCCCATCTCCAGGTTTTCGAGCACGCTCATCTGCGGGAAGATGTGCCGCCCTTCCGGCACCTGGCAGATGCCGAGGGTGACGATGGCTTCCGCGCTGAGGCGGTGAACCGGTTGCCCGCGGAAGAGGATTTCGCCGTGGCGCGGCGGGTTGACGCCGCAGATCGACATCAGCGTGGTGCTCTTGCCGGCGCCGTTGGCGCCGATCAGGGTGACGATCTCGCCTTCGTTGATGGTCAGCGAGACGTTTTTCAGTGCCTGGATGTTGCCGTAAAAGGTCTGTATGTTGCGGAGTTCAAGCATGGGCTTCCTCGCCGAGATAGGCTTCGATCACCTTCGGGTTTTCCTTGATCTGCTGCGGCGTTCCCTGTGCGATTTCCTTGCCGTACTCCATCACGTAGATGCGGTCGGAGATGTTCATCACCAGTTTCATGTCGTGTTCGATGAGCAGGATCGCGACCTTTTCCTCGTCGCGGATGCGCGTGATCAGCGCGTCGAGTTCGTGCGTTTCCTGCGGGTTCATCCCCGCGGCTGGCTCGTCGAGCAGCAGCAGGAACGGGTCGGTGGCCAGCGCGCGGGCGATTTCCAGGCGGCGCTGCGCGCCGTAGGAGAGGTTGCGCGAGAACTCGTCGGCGACCTCCGCCAGCCCGACTTTCTTCAACAGCTGGTAGCTCTTGTCCACCGATTCCTTTTCCTCGCGCGCGATCGCGGCGCCGCCGAGGATCGCCCGGACGATGCCCGTACGGGTGCGGCAGTGGCGGCCGATCATCACGTTTTCCAGCACGGTCATCGCCGGAAACAGGCGGATGTTCTGGAAGGTGCGCGCCATGCCGAGCGCGGTGATGCGGTTCGGCTTCATGCCGTTGATGCGCCGCGTCGCGCCGCCGGGCGGGTGGATCTTCACGTCGCCTTGGGTGGGTTCGTAGATGCCGGTGACGCAGTTGAAGAAGGTCGTCTTGCCGGCGCCGTTCGGCCCGATCAGGGCGACGATCTCGCCTTCGAAGATGTCCAGGCCGACGTTGTCGATGGCGCGCAGGCCACCGAAGTCCATCGTCAGCCCGCTGACTTCAAGCAGCTTCTTCCGTTCGTTACTTGCCGCCATCGGTATCCTCCTTGTCGGCGGTGTCGTATTCGTACTTGCGCCGCATGTCGTTGATCAGCCCTTGCGGCCGGAAGACCATCATCAGCACCATCACCGCGCCGAAGACGAGCATGCGGTATTCGGCGAAGGCACGCAGGTATTCGGGCATCAGCTTCAGCGCCAGGGAGGCAATGATCACCCCGAGGATCGAGCCCATGCCGCCGAGCACGACCATCGCCAGGATCATCGCCGAGTCCATGAAGGTGAAGCTGTCCGGGTTGATGAAGCTGTTGTGCGCGGCGAAGACCACGCCGACGAGGCCGGCCCAGAAGGCGCCGAGCGCGTAGGCCGAGAGCTTGGTCTGCGCCATGTCCACGCCCATCGCCACGCTGGCGATCTCGTCTTCGCGCAAGGCCATCCAGGCCCGCCCGACGCGCGAGTTCTTCAGCCGGTTGGTGACCACGATGGTCAGCGCCACCAGCGCCAGGACGATGTAGTAGGTGTAGATCGCCTTTTGCCGTCCGTCGAGTTCAATGCCGAACAGATCGGGCCGCGGGATGTTGGCGATGCCGGCGGCGCCGCCGAACACCGTGTCCCAGTTTTCCAGGACGATCTTGGTGATCGAGGCGAAACCGAGGGTGACGATGGCCAGGTAGTCGCCGCGCAGACGCAGGATCGGAAAGCCGAGGACGATGCCGAAGAGCATGCCCATCACTCCGCCGAGCGGCAGGCAGGTCCAGAAGCCGAGGTCGAAGTTCTTCGAAAGCAGCGCGTAGGTGTAGGCGCCGACGGCGAAGAAGGCGATGTAGCCGAGGTCGAGCAGCCCGGCGAGACCCACGGTGATGTTCAGGCCAAGCCCCAGCACGACGAAGATCAGCGCGCTGACCATGACGTTGACGTGGTAGAAGCTCTGCCCGCCGGACACCAGCCAGGGGAAGGCCATTGCCAGCAGGCCGACGCCGAGCAGCACGCGGCGGCTCAGCACCGGATCATCGGCCAGGCGTTGCGCCAGCGAGTGCCTGCGCTTTTGCGGATGCGCGTCGGCGGCAGCCTGCGCCCGCTTCGCCGCGCGACGGTCGATGGAGAACTGCCACAGCCAGGCGATGGCGAAGGCACAGAGGCCAGCCCAGACGAGGTTCGCCCAGCGCCACTCCACTTCGCGGCTGACGGTATTCACCCGCACCACCATCAGCGGCAGGGTGAGGAACATGAACCACAGGCCGATGCCCAGGGAACGTTTCAGATGCGTCATGACATTACACCTTCTGCTTGACCGCCTTGCCGAGCAGGCCGGCGGGGCGCAGGATGAGGATCAGGACCAGCAGGCCGAAGGCGAAGACGTCCTCGTAGGCGCTGGAGATGTAGCCGGCACCGAGCGTCTCGGCAACGCCAAGGACCAGGCCACCGAGCACCGCGCCGGGAATGTTGCCGATGCCGCCGAGCACCGCCGCGGTAAAGGCCTTGATCCCGGCCATGAAACCGATGGCGCTGTTGATCTGGCCGGTGCGCGATGCGATCAGCACACCGCCGATCGCCGCCAGCACGGACCCGATGATGAAGGTCGCCGAAATCACCCGGTCGACGTTGATGCCGACCAGCCGCGCCATCACCTGATCCTGCTGCGTGGCGCGCATCGCCTTGCCGATCTTCGTGTATTTGATCAGGACAGTCAGCGCCACCATGGTCAGCGCGGTCACGACGAGGATCACCATGTCGACCGAACTGACGTACTGGATCAGCGGCTCCATGAATTCGAACTCGGGAACGAGCTCGGGAAACGGCAGGAAGTCCGGCGTCTGCGCCAGCTGCACGTAGTTCATCAAAAAGATCGAGGCGCCGATGGCGCTGATCAGCGGCGACAGCCGCGGCGCGCCGCGCAAGGGTCGATAGGCGATCTTCTCCAGCGTGAAGCCGTAGGCCGCCGCATAGATGGCCGCAACCACGGCGGCGATGATCAGCACCGACAGGCCGCTGTAGCCGCTCAGCGTCGCCACCCCGGTAATGATCAGCGCGACGAAGGCGCCGATCATGTAGACCTCGCCGTGCGCAAAATTGATCAGCTGGATGATCCCGTAGACCATCGTGTAGCCCAGAGCGATCAGGGCGTAGATGCTGCCCTTGACCAGCCCGCCGCACAGCAGCTGGAACAGATACTCAAAATCCATGAAAAATCCGCCTTCGAAGCGTAAACCCAAAAGACCGGGAGGGGGACAACGCCCCCCTCCCGGTCTCGCCTGTCGGTCAGAAACCCTTACTTGACCTCGCCGAACGCGCCGTTCTTGACCTGATACACCGCGAAGCCGACGCCCTCGGCATCGCCCTTGGCGTCGAACTTGATCTTGCCGACGGTAGTTTCCACTTCGCTGCTCTTGAGCGCCTTGCCCACCGCCTCGTAGTCGGTGCCGCCGGCCACCTTGACAGCGTTCATCACCGCCAGCGTCGCCGCGTAGGCCTGATCGAAGAAGGTGCCCGGTTCCTTGCCGTATTTGGCCTTGTAGTCAGAACGCGCCTTGGCGTTGAGCGGATACTTGGTGACATCCATCGGGCCGGTGGCATACACGCCTTCGGCGTCCTTGCCGGCGATCTTCAGGAAACCGTCGCCCTTGATGCCGTCGGGTCCGACGAAAGGCATCTTGATCCGCTTCTTGTTCATCTGCGACAGCAGCTTTGACGCCTCCGGGTGATAGCCGCCGAAGATGATCGCGTCGGCCTTTTCCTTGTTCAGCTTCTGGATCACCGCCGAATAATCCATGGCACCGGGCTGGATGCCCTCGTACATGACGACCTTGGCCTTGCCACCCTTCTCGATCGCTTCCTTGGAGAAATCGGCAAAGCCCTTGCCGTAGTCGCCCTTGTCATGCAGCACGGCGACTTTCTTGGCGCCGAGCTTTTCGACGACGAACATCGCCGCCAGTTTGGCCTGGTCATCGTCCGGCGCGATGGTGCGATAGAAGTTCGGGTACTCGCCCCCCTTGGTCAGCGGCGGATTGGTCGCCGACGGGCTGATGGCGATGATCTTGGCGTCCTTGTAGATGCCGAGGGCCGCCTTGGTGGCACCGGAGCAGACGTGGCCGATGACGATATTGACCCCTTCCGAGACCAGCTTGGTCGCCACGTTGGTGGCGATTTCCGGCTTGCACTGATCGTCGGCGACCATCAGCTCGACTTTCTTGCCGTTGATCCCGCCCTTGGCGTTGACCTCGGCGACGACCATCTCGGCAGCATCCTTGCTCGGCAGGCCGTACGGGGCGAGATCACCCGTATGCGGGCCGGCCAAACCGATCTTGATGGTGTCGGCGGCCAGGGCGGGCGCCGCGAACGCAGCGGCAGCAAAGGCGGCAGCGACGACGTTGACCAGAGTCTTCTTGTGCATCAGGACAGTCTCCTTCCAGGGAATGGTTGATCTCGCGAGAACCGGGCGAGAGTAGAGGAATTAATTGGCACGGTCAAGGAAAAAGCCTTTGTTTTCATAAGGCAAGAGGGTCTTTCTCACCGCCCTTCGGGCAATTTCCGCCAGGGCCGGCACATCAACATCCATCGTAAATCCAACTTGCATCCGGCATTCTCTCCGGTATAGTGCTACGTCGAGACAGCATGCTTTCTGCGATGGATTCACAACAATTACAGGAGAGGTTCAATCATGCTGAAGAAAACACTTTGTCTTGGAATTCTGGCCAGTCTGGCCGTAATCGGTTCCGCCTCCGCGGAACAGGCGATGATCATGCGCTGGGGCGACGTCGTCGCCGGCGGCCATCCGCAGGTGATGATGATCGAGCGCGTCGCCGCCGACGTGAAAGCGAAGACCAACGGCCGCATCGACATCCAGGGCTTCCCGAACGGCCAGATGGGCAGTTCGCGCGACATGATCGAGGCCGTTTCCAACGGCACCCAGCAGATCGTCACCGAAGGTGCAGCGAATTTCGGCGCCTGGATTCCGTCGATTTCGGTCACCGAAGCCCCGTTCATCTGGAAGAGCCCGGAGCACCTGATCAAGGCGCTCAACGGCCCGTTGCTGGAAAAATACAACGGGCAGCTGATCAAGGCCCGCGGCATGCGCATCCTCGGCGCGGTCTATTACGGCACGCGCCACCTGACGACCTCCAACCGCCCGGTCAAGACCGTCGACGACGCCAAGGGCCTGAAGGTCCGCGTGCCGGAGAACGACGTATTCAAGGCGATGGCCGAGGCCTGGGGCGCCAAGCCAACGCCGATGAACTTCAACGAGCTGTACCTGGCGCTGAAGACCGGCACCGTCGACGGGCAGGAAAATCCGCTGCCGACGATCAAGTCCGGCAAGTTCCAGGAGGTGCAGAAATACATCATCCTCACCGGCCACATCATGACCCCGCGCCTGGTGGTGGTTAACGAGGCATTCTGGCAGAAGGTTCCCGCCGCCGACCGCAAGATCGTCGAGGATGTGCTGAAGACGCACATGGCCTGGGCCGACAGCGAGATCAAGAAGCAGGAAGTCGCCCTGCTCGACGAGTTCAAGGCCGCCGGCGTGACGATCATCCAGCCCGACGTGGAGAGCTTCCGCAAGGCCACGCTGGCCGTCGTCCCGGCCAAGTTCGAGGCCAAGTGGGGCAAGGGCACCTTCGATTCGATCGCCAACATGCAGTAAGCAGTCGGAGGACGCATGTCGATTGATCGTATTTCCCGTGCGGCGCTCAAGGTGCTGCACGGAACCGGCATCGTGCTGTTCGTCGGCATGTGTCTGCTGGTGCTGGCGCAGGTGGTAGCGCGCAAATTCTTCGAGCCGCTGGTGTGGAGCGAGGAACTGGCCCGCTACCTGTTCATCTGGGTCGCCTTCCTCGGCTGGGTGATCGCCAACCAGCGCAAGTCGCACATCCACATCTCGCTGGTGCTCGACCGTTCCGGCCCGGGGCTGAAACGGGCGCTGGCCGTCATCGCCGACCTGCTGGTGATCGTCTTCGCGCTGATCTTCACGGTCAAGGGCTGGCGGCTGGTGCAGAACAACCTGAACGTCGAGACCGTCACGCTGTTCTTCGATTTCTGGCTGGTCTATCTGATCATTCCACTCTCAGCCGTGGCTTCGATCGTGATCGTGTGCTGTGATCTCGTGGCAATTGCACGCGGGCAACTCGAACGGAAGGAGATCCGGCTATGAGCAGCATCATGCTGGGCATTCTCGCCGTTTGGTTCGTCGCGCTGTTCTCCGGTGCGCCGATCTATGTGCTGATGGCACTGGCGGGTGCGGCGTTCACCTACTTCGCCGATATCAACCTGATCGTCATCCCGCAGAAATTCGCCAAGGCTGCCGACAGCTTCCCCCTGCTCGCCGCGCCGATGTACATCCTGATGGGCAGCCTGATGAACTCGTCGGGGGTGACGCTGCGCATCCTGCGCTTTGCTACCGTGTGCGTCGGCTGGTGGCGCGGTGGCTTGTGCCACGCCAACATCTTCGCCAGCGTCATCTTCGCCGGCATGAGCGGTTCGGCCGTGGCCGACGCCGGCGGCATCGGCGCCATCGAGATCAAGGCCATGCGCGACGCCGGCTATGACGGCGAAACGGCGGCGGCAATCACCGCTGCCTCGGCGACCATCGGTCCGATCATCCCGCCGTCGCTGCCGATGATCATCTACGGCGTCGCGGCGGAAACCTCGATCGGCAACCTGTTCCTCGGCGGCCTGCTGCCGGGACTGCTGATGGCCGGCGCCCTGATGCTGATGGTCAGCGCACTGTCCCGGCGCCGGAACATGCCCGCTTCAACCGCCCCCACCGCGAACGAGGTCTGGCAGGCGTTCACCGGCGCCATCCCGGCGCTGATGTGCCCGATCATTCTCTTCGGCGGCATGATGAGCGGCTTCTTCACCCCGACGGAAGCGGCCGCCGTCGCGGCACTCTACGCCCTGTTGATCGGCGTCCTTTACCGTGACATCAAGTTCGGAGACCTGCCACGCATCGTCCTCGAAACAGTCGAGACGACCGGCGTGCTGATGGCCCTGGTGATGAGCGCGGCGCTGCTCGGCTACGCGCTATCCATGTCGCGCCTGCCACAGGAGTTCGGCGCCTGGCTGACCAGCACGCTGAGCTCGAAGATCGTTTACCTGCTGATGGTCAACGTCATCCTGCTGGTCGTCGGCTGCTTCATGGAGGCGATCTCGGCGATGCTGATCCTGATCCCGATCCTGGTACCGCCGGCCATGGCGCTGGGCATCGACCCGACGCAGTTCGGCGTCGTCGTCGTGCTCAACCTGATGGTCGGCACGATCACCCCGCCGGTCGGGATCGTCCTGTTCATCACCGCGCGCGTGGCGAATCTGCCGTTCGACCGGGTATGCAAGGCAACCTGGCCGTTCCTCTGGCCGCTGGTGGGCGTCCTCCTGGCGATCACCTTCGTTCCCGCACTGACGACGACGCTGCCGGATTTCTTCCGATAAGGTGACAGCTAGGCAACAAGGGCGCCGACGATGGCGCCCTTGTTGCTACGTCCACAGCAGCAGCGTCACGTTGGCTCCGTACAACAACAGGAGCAGGATGCCCTGCCAACGGCCGATGATGCTCCGTCGGCCCGGCCAGGCGCACAACAGCACGGTGAAGCCGAAAATCAACGCCACGCTCGCTTCGTTCCAGTCGACCGGAATCGGATGGATCATCGCAGCCACTGCGACGATGAAGCAGGCGTTGAACACGTTGCTGCCGAGTACCGTGCCGAGGCCGACTTCGTCGTAGCCGCGCAGCTTTGACACGATCGTCGTCGCCAGTTCGGGCACCGTCGTACCCACGGCGACGATCACCGCGCCGATGACGAATTCGCTGATTCCCATCGCCCGGGCGATGCCCTTCGCGCCCGCCACGATCAGGTGCCCCGCGGTAAAGAGGATGGCCAACCCGATCAGCAGCAGGACAATCAACCGCCAGCGGCTGCCGCCATTCGATTCCGGCAGCACGTCCCCGCGCTGGCGCCGCGCGCTGATCACCGTCGCGGTCAGCCAGATGCAGAACGCCGCCATCAGCACGGCGCCATCGACACGCGAGATTTCGCCATCGACCGCCAGCGCGGCGGTCAACACCGGCGTCAGCAGCGCCGCGCTGAAATCGCGGCGGATGCTGTCGCGCGGGCACTTCATCGCCGAGATCAGCACGGCAAGGGCCAGCACCAGCCCGACATTGACGATGTTCGCCCCGAGCACGTCGCCGAAGGCAATCTGCGGCACACCGTTCAGCGCCGCACTGACGGCGACGGCCAGCTCGGGACTGGACGTGGCGAAGGCCGCGACGGTAGCGCCGACGATTCCCGGCGCGATCCGCAACCAGAACGCGATGCCCACCGCACCACGCACGAAAAGCTCCGCCCCCGATGCGGCGCAAACGATCCCCGCCCCCAGCATCACGTAGTCGTTCATCGTTCTTGTCTCCCCTACCCCCCGCTGCCGTCACGTTTTCAATATAGACACCTGCTGAAGAAGGGCCTAGCCTTCCGCCCTTTTCACGATTTGGCTGAAGGAGGTTCTGCATGCTGGGCCCGCTCGTCAATAGCGCCGCGGTGATGACCGGCGCCGTCGCCGGAGGCCTGCTGGGCCGCCTGTTCCCACGACGGATCAAGGAGGCGCTGCCCCTGACCTGCGGCGTCATCGCCCTCGGCATCGGCGCGCTGTTGATCAACAAGGTGCACACACTGCCGGCCGTCGCGCTGGCGATGATCGGCGGCGCCTTGGTCGGCGAACTGCTATGGCTTGAGCGCGGGCTGGAACTCGCCATTCATTGGGTGCAGAAACGTTTCGAACGCGCCAGCCCCGTCGATCGCCACAATCCGCGCGCCGAAGGATTCATCGTCAAGTTCGTGACCATCAGCGTGCTGTTCTGCGCCAGCGGCATGGGCATCTTCGGCTCGACGCACGAAGGCATGACCGGGGAGCCGAACATCCTGCTGGCCAAATCGGTGCTCGACTTGTTCACCGCGATGATCTTTGCCACCGAGCTCGGCTTTTCCGTCGCCCTGATCGCCGTCCCGCAGTTGCTGATCCAGAGCGCGCTCTACTTCGGCGCCCACCTGCTGATGCCGCTGACGACCCCCGAGATGCTCGCGGATTTTTCCGCCTGCGGCGGCATCGTCATGCTGGCCACCGGACTGCGCATCTGCGGCATCAAGATCTTCCCGATAGTCAATATGCTGCCGGCACTCGTGCTGGTCATGCCGATCTCGGCGACCTGGGCGCGCTTTTTCGCCTGATTTTCATCAGCTTCCCGACAAACGCGCAGGCAACCGTGCATCGTATAATCCGCGTTCGCTCGATTCTCCGGACACGCACCGCAATGACCCACGACATCAAGACCCATCTCGCCGACCTGATGCGCAGCGCACTGCTCAGCCTGGCGCCCGACCAGGCCGACACCGCCATCGTCCTCGAACGCCCGAAGCAGGCCTCGCACGGCGATTTCGCCTGCAACCTGGCGATGCAACTGGCGCGCGCGATGAAGCGTAACCCGCGCGAGCTGGCCCAGCTGCTGCTCTCCGAAATTCCCACGTCGCCGTTCGTGGCCAAGGTCGAGATCGCCGGCGCCGGCTTCATCAACTTCCATCTGCAGCGTGCCGCCAAACTGGAGGTGGTGCGCAACGTCCTCGAGCAGGGCGACGTATTCGGGCGCTCGACGCTCGGCGGCAAGCAGAAGGTGCAGATCGAATTCGTCTCGGCCAACCCGACCGGCCCCCTGCACGTCGGCCACGGCCGCGGCGCCGCCTACGGCGCCAGCCTGTGCAACCTGCTGGCCTATGCCGGCTGGGATGTGACCCGCGAATACTACGTCAACGACGCCGGCCGGCAGATGGACATCCTCGCCACCTCGGCCTGGCTGCGTTACCTCGAGCTGCACAACACGCGCATTCCCTTCCCGCCGAACGGCTACCAGGGCGACTACGTGCGCAACATGGCGATGGAGATGAAGATCGCGCACGGCGACAAGTACGCCCGCTCGACCGCCGAAGTTCTCGAAGGCACGCCCGGACTGCCGGAGGCCGACCGCGCCGACGACGATGCCAAGGCGCAGCGCGAGGCGCATCTCGACGCGCTGATCGCCAACGCCAAGCGCCTGCTCGGCGAGGACTGGAACTACGTACACAACCATGTACTGACCGAACAGCTCGAAGACTGCCGCAGCGACCTTGAGGATTTCGGCGTGCATTTCGACGTCTGGTTCTCTGAAAAGTCGCTGTTCGACACCGGTCTCGTCGCAAGCTGCGTCGAACGGCTGAAGCAGGCCGGCCACCTGTACGAGCAGAACGGCGCGCTGTGGTTCAAATCGACTGAATTCGGCGACGAGAAGGATCGCGTCGTGCAGCGCGACAACGGGCTGTACACCTATTTCGCCTCGGACATCGCCTACCACCTGAACAAGTACGAACGCGGCTTCGAGCGCGTGATCAACATCTGGGGCGCCGACCACCACGGCTACATCCCGCGGGTCAAGGGCGCGCTCAAGGCGCTCGACCTCGATCCGGACGTCCTGGAAGTCGCGCTGGTACAGTTCGCCGTGCTCTATCGCAACGGCCAGAAGGCCTCGATGTCCACCCGCTCCGGCGAATTCGTCACGCTGCGCACCCTGCGCGACGAGGTCGGCAACGACGCCTGCCGCTTCTTCTACGTGCTGCGCAAATCCGACCAGCATCTCGATTTCGACCTCGATCTGGCCAAGAGCCAGACCAACGAGAACCCGGTCTACTACATCCAGTACGCCCACGCCCGGGTGTGCTCGGTCCTCGCGCAATGGGACGGCGACGACGAGGCGCTGCAAAAAGCCAATCTCGCCTTGCTCGACAACCCGCACGAACTGGCCGTCGCGGCCAAGCTCGGCGAGTTCCCGGAAGTCGTCGAAGCCGCGGCCCGGGATCTCGCGCCGCACGTGATCGCCTTCTACCTCAAGGATCTCGCCGCCGCCTTCCACAGCTACTACAACGCCGAACGCATGCTGGTCGATGACGTCGCCCTGAAGGATGCCCGTATCGCGCTGGCCGCAGCGGTGCGCCAGGTGATCCGCAACGGCATGGCCATCATCGGCGTCAGCTGTCCGCAATCGATGTAATTCGGAAACTCCGGGAAAAACACCATGAGTCGTGACCTGAAACCGCGCAAGCGCAGCAATGCCTCCCGCCGAAAATCCGGCGGCGGCACCCTGATCGGCCTCTTCCTCGGCCTGGTCATCGGCGTCCTGCTCGCCGGCGGCGTTGTCTGGTATCTCCACCGGACGCCGGCGCCCTTCTCGACAAAGGTCCAGCCTCCACAAGCGCAGACCCCAATGAGTACGCCGCAGGCGCCCATCGCCCTTCCCGGCAAACCCGGAGACCCACCCCCGGCTGCCAGCGACAAGCCGCGCTTCGATTTCTACACGATCCTGCCCGGCAACAGCGAGGCCATCCCCGACCCGAAACCGGCCGAAGCAAAAACCGGCGAACCAAAACAGGCGGATGCAACCAAAGACAAGGAAGGAAAGGATACGGCGCTGAAGGATCCGGTGTTTTTGCAGACCGGCTCGTTCCAGAATGCCGCCGATGCCGACAACCAGAAGGCGAAGCTGGCGATGATGGGGGTGGAAGCCTCTGTCCAGCAGGTGATGCTGCAGGAGAAGGTCTGGTATCGCGTGCGGCTGGGCCCGTTCCGGAAGCTCGAACAGGTCAATGCCATGCGCGCTGAGCTTGCGCGCCAGGGCATCGACGCCAACGTTGTCAAGAAGGACTGATTGGAGATGAAAATGCTGAAAAGACTCGCCGTGCTGGTCGCTGTCGCCACCGCCGCGCTGATCCCGCTGACCGCCTCGGCACAGGCTCAACTTGCCAAAGGGCGCGACTATGCAGTGATCGAACCTTCGCTGCCGACCGACACACCCGAGAAGATCGAAATCACCGAGTTTTTCTCCTATGCCTGTCCGCATTGCAGCGACCTCAACCCGCTGATCCACGACTGGGCGGCGAAGCAACCGGCGGACGTCGTGTTCAAGCGCGTCGCCATCCCCGGCAGCCCGTTCTACGCACTGATGTCCAAGCTGCACTACACGCTGGAGGCCACCGGCGATCTGGACAGACTCGACAACAGTGTCTTCAACGCCATCCACGGCAAGGGCCTGAAGCTGATCGACGCCAGGAGCATCACCGACTGGGTCGTCTCGCAAGGCGTCGATGCGCAGAAGTTCACTACGGCGTTCAACTCCTTCGGCGTGGACAGCAAGGTCAAGCGTGCCGGCCAAATAGCGCAGCAGGCCCGAATTCAGGGCGTCCCGGCGCTCGTGGTCGACGGCCGTTTCACCGTCGTCGGACAGAACGTGAAGTCGTTCAAGGAACTGCTGGCGCTGACCGACAAGGTCATCGAAATGCGGCGCAAGGAACGCGCCCAGAAGAAATAGCCCTACGTGACCCCAGCCAGCGGCCCGAAGGTGTTCATCACCGGCGCCTCGTCAGGCATCGGGGCTGCGCTCGCCGGGTTTTACGCTAGCCAGGGCGCCGTGCTCGGTCTGGCCGCCCGGCGGGAGGAACAGCTAAAAAAACTTGCCGTGGATCTGGTTTCCAGCGGTGCAAGTGACGTTCGCTGCTACCCGCTCGACGTCGCCGATGCCGACGCCCTGCACAATGCGGCCGAGGACTTCATGCGGTACGCCGGAACGCCGGACATCGTCATTGCCAATGCCGGCGTGTCCTCCGGCACACTCACCGAGCATCAGGAGGATCTCGCGGTCATCCGGAGGATTCTCGAAATCAACGTGTTCGGCATGGCCGCCACCTTCTCACCGTTCATTCCGGCGATGCAGCAACGCGGCAGCGGCCGGCTGGTCGGCATCGCCTCGGTCGCCGGCATCCGTGGCCTGCCCGGTGCCGAAGCCTATAGCGCGTCCAAGGCAGCAGCGATCACCTACCTGGAAAGCCTGCGCCTGGAAATGCGTCCGTCGGGGGTCAGGGTAGTCACCATCGCCCCCGGCTACATCGAGACCCCGATGACTGCCATCAACCCGTATCCGATGCCCTTCATGCTGCCCGCCGACGAGGCCGCCCGACGCTTCGCCCGGGCCATCGAACGTGGCACGTCCTACACGGTGATTCCGTGGCAGATGGGACTCGTCGCCAAGGGACTGCGCCTGCTGCCCAACTGGCTCTACGACCGGCTATTCACCAATGCGCCGCGCAAGCCGCGAAAATTGCCCGGCTAGTCGGAAATATTGATAGAAATCATGCGCTTTGCCGGCATGGCCGGTATACTTGTCGTTTCGTTTTCGCACTACATCCCATGTCGCAGAGCAAAATTCCCGAGCTGGTCTGCCCGGCCGGCAGTCTGCCGGCGCTGAAGGCGGCCATCGACAACGGCGCCGACACGGTCTACTTCGGCTACAAGAACGACACCAACGCGCGCAACTTCGCCGGTTTGAATTTCGATCGCAAGGCAATGCTCGAAGGCATCGCCTACGCGCACGCCCGCGGCAAACATGTGCTGATGGCAATCAACACTTTCCCGCAGCCAGGGCGCGAGGCGGACTGGCACGTGGCCGTCGATGGCGCCGCCGACCTCGGCGTCGATGCGGTGATCCTCGCCGACGTCGGCCTGCTCGATTACGCCAGCCGGCGCCACCCGAACCTGCGTTTGCATCTTTCCGTGCAGGGCTCGGCGACCAGCTACGAAGCCGTCAACTTCGCCCATCGCGAGTTCGGTATCCGCCGAGCCGTCCTGCCGCGCGTGCTGACGCTGGCGCAGGTGGAACTCGTCATCAAGAACACGCCGGTCGAGATCGAAGTCTTCGGCTTCGGCAGCCTGTGCGTGATGAACGAGGGCCGTTGCTGGCTGTCTTCCTACGCCACCGGCGAATCGCCGAACACCGTCGGCGCCTGCTCGCCCGCCAAGTACGTCAAGTGGGACAAGAAGCCCGGACAGATGAACACGCGCCTCAACGGCATCCTGATCGATCGTTACAGCGACAACGAGCCGGCCGGCTACCCGACGCTGTGCAAGGGGCGTTTCGAGGTCAACGGTTCGACCTACTACGCGCTGGAAGAGCCGACCAGCCTCAACGTCCTCGAAATGCTTCCCGAAATCGCCCGGATCGGCGTCTCGGCGCTCAAGGTCGAGGGCCGCCAGCGCAGCCCGGCCTACGTCGCGCAGGTCACGCGCACCCTGCGCGCCGCGCTCGACGAGCTCGGCAGGGGAGCGGAGCAGTTCAAGGTCAAGCCCGCCTGGCAGGCTGAACTCGGCAAGGTCGCCGAGGGCACGCAGGTCACGCTCGGCGCCTACAACCGTCCGTGGAGATAAGCCGATGAAACTCTCGCTCGGCCCCCTGCTTTACTTCTGGCCCAAGGACAAGGTCCTCGACTTCTACGCCGGGATGGCGCAGATCAAGGCGCTCGACATCATCTACGTCGGCGAGGTCGTCTGCTCGCGCCGGCAGCAGTTGCGCACGGCCGACTGGCTGGCGCTCGCCCGCCAGCTCACCGATGCCGGCAAGGAAGTCGTCGTCTCGGCGCAAGCCCTGCTCGAATCGGAGAGCGATCTCAAGGCCCTGCGCCGGCTGATCGACGAAGCCGGCGTCAGGGTCGAAGCCAACGATCTTGGCGCGGTCAGCATTGCCGCCGGTCGCCCCTTCGTCGCCGGTCCGCACCTCAACATCTACAACGCCGAAACGCTGGCGACCTTCCACCGCTACGGCCTCGCGCGCTGGGTACCGCCGCTGGAAGGCACGCGTACGCTGGTCGAAACACTGCACAAAGCCCGCCCGGAAGGGGTCGAGACCGAAGTCTTCGTCTTCGGCAAGCTGCCGCTCGCCTTCTCGGCGCGCTGTTTCACCGCCCGCCACTACGGCCTGAACAAGGACGACTGTCAGTTCAAGTGCCTGGAACACCCCGAAGCGATCACCCTGAAGACGCGCGAGGGGCAACCCTTCCTGGCGATCAACGGCATCCAGACGATGTCGGCGCAGACCTACAACCTGCTCGCCGAAATCCCGGACATGCTGGCGATGGGCATCGACATCGCGCGCATCAGCCCGCAGCCGCAGCACATGGCCGAGATCATCGCGGCGTTCGATGCCGCCCGCCGGGGTGGCAATCCGCAACCCGCCGCGCGAGAATGGGCGCCCGACGGACTGGTCGACGGCTACTGGTTCGGCGAAGCCGGCATCGTCGCCAAGCACCAGGCCGCACTCAAAGAATTGCAAGGAGTCTGAACATGTCGCTCACCATCCCCAGTTTCACGCTGCCCTCGTTCATCGCCCGCGTCGGCAACAGGCTGCCGCAGTGGCCGCACGCCATAGCCCTGACCGCCGGCCTCAACGCGGTAGTGAAGATGAAGCTGCTGCCGGACGACAGCCTGGCCTTGCTCGAAGGAAAGAACTTCCTGATCGACGTGCTCGATACCGGCGGCCGCGCCGCGTTCACCTTCCGCGACGGCCTGTTCCGGCCCGTATTCACGGCGCCCGAAACACCGGATCTCGCCTTCCGCGCCAATCTCTCGGCGTTCCTGCAACTCGCTGCGAGGCAGGAAGACCCGGACACTCTGTTCTTCAATCGCACGCTGTCGATCGAAGGCGACACCGAACTCGGCCTGATCGTAAAGAACATGCTTGATGCGATGGAGTTGCCGAAATTCGCCGGAAAGCTGGCGTTCAGGCACTGAACCACCGCACTACCGGAAAGTCAGCGCTTACTCTTCTCCATCAGCGCGCGTAGATCGGCAAACGGGTTGGACGTTGCCCTGTCCGTTGCCACTTTCCCGTTGCTGACGCCCGCCTGCCGCGCCGCTTCGGCGTCGAGTTCGCGGGCGTGCTCGTTATCGTGGCAGTAAAGGCAGAGCAACTCCCAGTTACTGCCGTCCTTCGGGTTATTGTCGTGGTTGTGGTCGCGATGATGCACCGTCAGCTGTTGCAGGTTTTCGCGGGTGAACTCGCGCGCGCAGCGACCGCAGATCCACGGATAGATCTTCAGCGCCTGCTCGCGGTACCCCAGTTCGCGCTGCTGCCGGTTACGCAGGGTCTCGGCAATCATCCGGTCTGTATGCGCCCGTTTCGCCTCGTCTGTAGCCATCGTTTCCTCATCGCTGGTTTCGATCCCCGCTGATTGTACGGCAGCACTCGCGCCATGGGATAATCGTCCATCGGCTTTGCCGGCAGTCTCCATTCCTCATGCAATCACCCCACCCGCGCATTTTCCTGAAGCTCGTCCTGACCGCCTTTTTCTGGGGCGGGACGTGGATTGCCGGCCGCTCCGCGGTCCAGGAAATGGCCCCGCTCGCGGTAGCCAGTTGGCGTTTCCTGCTGGCCGCGCTGGTGCTTGGCGTGCTGCTTTACCGGTCGGAAGGAATCCCGCGCTGGTCGGCGAAGGAATGGGGCATCCTCGGCAGCCTGGGCCTTACCGGCGTGTTCTTCTACAACGTCTTCTTCCTTTACGGCCTGCAGCACGTCGAAGCCGGCCGAGGCGCCCTCGTCGTCGCCTTCATCCCGGCGATCATCGCACTGGCCGACTGGCTGGTATTCCGGCTGCCGATGCCGCCGCTAAAGGCATTCGGTGTGGCGCTGGCGATGCTTGGCTGCCTGCTGGTCGTCACGCAGGGGCATCCTCTGCGCCTGCTGCACGGCGAGATAGGCCACGGGGAAGTGCTGCTGCTCGGAACGGCACTGTCCTGGACCGCCTACACGCTGATCAACCGGAAGATCAGTACGCGCTTCTCGCCGCTGGCGATGACCTTTGGCGGCTGCCTCGTCGGCTGGATCATGCTAACCGTCGGCGCAGCGATCACCGGTTCGCTGTTCGCGGTCTCGGCCACGACCTGGCGCGCACCGCTCAGCATCGGCTTCCTCGGCATCTTCGGAACGGCTGTCGCCTTCACCTGGTATTCCGAAGCCATCGGGCAAGTCGGCAGCACACGCGCTGCGGCCTTCATCAATCTCGTCCCGATATTCGCCGTGCTGCTCGGCTCTGCACTTCTCGATGAGCACCTCGGTGCCGGTGTACTGGCCGGCGGGGCGGCGGTAATTGCCGGGGTGATGATGACGCATCGCGCGGGGAAACCCGCAGCCAATCGATTGCTGCAACCCGGGCGCGCGCTGTAAACTGGCGGTTTTTCCGGCATACGGACCCGGTTCCCATGTACCAGTCGATAATCACCGAGATCGATGACGGCGTTGGCATCCTGACGCTGAACCGTCCGGACAGACACAACGCCCTCGACAAAACGCTTGTCGCCGAAACCACTGCAGCGCTTCTCGAACTGGAAGACGATCCGCGCGTTCGTGTCATCGTTCTCTCGGCATCGGGGAAAAGTTTCTGCGCCGGAATCGACCCGTCCTGGATTCGCGAGGCGATCACCGGCACGCCGGAGGAAAACCTGCAAGGCAACCGCAATCTGGGACGTCTGCTGGCCACCCTCGATACCCTGTCGAAGCCGACCATTGCCCGGGTACATGGACCGACCAGCGGGATCGGCGTCGGGCTGGTCGCCGCCTGCGACATCGCCTTCTCGACCTACGACGCTTCCTTCGTGCTGAACGAGGTCAAGTACGGCCTGTTACCGGCAATCGCCAGCCCCTATCTGATCGCCGCCATCGGCGAGCGGCATGCCCGGTACTACATGCTCACCGCCGAGCGATTCTCGGGGACGGAGGCCTATCGCATCGGCCTGGTGCACGAGATGGTGCCGGGTGAGGAGCAACTCGACGAGGCGATCGGCGAAACGCTGGAAACCTTGTTGAAAAACAGCCCGAATGCCCTGAGCGCCTGCAAGCCACTGGTTAACACGGTCAGCGGACAACCGATCGACGAAGCGACCATCGAGGAAACGGCACAGAGCGCAACCGTCATTCAATCGAGCTCGGAAGGCCGTGAAGGGATGCTGGCGCTGGTGGAAAAGCGCAAGCCGGAGTGGGCCGGCTGAGCTTCTGAATGCCGCCTGTCAGGCGGGGGCGGGAAGGCCTTCTTCCAGGCGCTGTTCGATGCGCGCCCCGATTTCCGCCAGGGGCAACCCCAGCGAAAGATGCCTGTCCAGCGCCTTCAGCAAGGGCAACGCCTGCAAACCGACCGCGACAATCTGTTCCGCGGGCATCGCCTCCGTACCGCCGCGCAAGGCGAGAAGCAGCGGGGCGATCGCCTTGTTTTGGCAATGCAGAGGGCAATCCGGTCGTAACTCCGCGCTGACCGTATTGCCGCCACAGACTTGTGCCTGCGCGAGACGCTGCTGCGCCAGCGCTAGCAACTCGGCGCCGCGCGCCACCTTGTCTTCTGACGTGCTGGCGACGCCGGCGCTCGCCGTCAGCTTGACTTTCTGCCCCTGAATGGCGATCTGGCCACTGGCCAGGCTCTTGCACACGCGTTTGGCAAACCGTGAACCGTGCCGCAGGTCGACCCCATGCGAAATGATCGCCAGATGCTTGCCCTCCACCTGCCCGAACTGGTCGTGCGAATCGACCTTTGCCGACAACAAGCCGGCGATGCGCGATGTCAGCATTTCCGGCACAGCCTTTCCGAAGCGGGATACCAACTCGTCAAGGCGGTCTATCCCGAAGACGATCAGGCATGTCGGGTTTTCGTCCGCGGTGGAAAAAGAAAGCGACGCAACCGCCGCGGCAAACGGCTTGCGCCCGAGCAGTCGTGGCTCCACTGGCGGAGCATCAACCGGCTCGGGCACCGGATCAATCAGGCGGGTCAACTCGGCGACCAGCGCTGACTTGCCGATCGACTTGGAAATGCAGCCGGCAACGCCAGGCCAGTTCGGCAAATCGGCCACAGCGGGGTTTTCCAGATCGGAGACGATGAGAACGAACGGGACATTCCTGACGCGCCGCACGGCGCTCGCCCTGATGCGCCCGAGCAACTCGCGCGCCTCGAGCTTGGGCGGGCTGATTCCCGAAACGACGGCATCGATCCGTCCGTCCAGTAGCAAGGTCTGCCAGGCCGACTCGCCATTGCTTTCCTGAAGCAGTTCGAAGCTCTCACCGAGGTGCTTGGTCAATGTCGCCCGGACTACGCGCGACCCGTCGACCACCAGAATTCTCCGTTTTCCCCCTGCCGTAGCCCCCTGCCTACCCATTGACGCCTTCTTATTCATTTTGCTTGCCCAACCACTCACGAGGAAGAAAGACAAACGGCGAATGTAATGGATAAATCCGCCAATGGGAATGCATAATTTATCCGCTTAACATCATTTCACCAGCCGGTCAGCGATGCAGAAAGCTTTCGGCAAGGCGCACCCAGTAGGTCACGCCGAGCGGGATGATCGTTTCGTTGAAGTCGTAATGCGGATTATGCAGGGTGCAACCACCGGTACCGGGGCCATTGCCCAACCAGACGTAGCAACCGGGTTTCTTCTGCAGCATGAAGGCGAAATCTTCCGCGCCCGTCGAAGGAAGCTCGTTCCGGCGAACGTTCTCCGCACCGAAGACCTGCGCGCCGACATCGCCACAAAGCGCGCTCTCCGCGGCGCTGTTGATCGTCGGTGGATAGCGCTGCGCGAAGGAAACCTGCGAGCGAACTCCGAAGGTGTTGTCGATCCCGGCGCAAATCCGGTGGAGCGAGGCTTCAACGAGCGCCTGCACCTCCGGCTTGAAGGCGCGAATCGTGCCGCGCACAACGGCATCGTCGGGAATGACGTTGAATGACTCGCCACCGTGAATCTGGGTGACGCTGACCACCGCCGCCTCGCACGGGTCGACGTTGCGCGACACAACCGTCTGCAGGGCGAGGACCAGATGACTGGCAGCGACCAGGGGATCGACACCCTGCTGCGGCATCGCGGCATGGCAACCCTGCCCGTTGATGGCAATTTCGAAGGCACAGGTGCCGGCCATCACCGGCCCCGGCATTACGGCGAGCTCACCGACCGGCATGCCCGGCCAGTTGTGCAGGCCGAAAACGGCGTCCATCGGGAAACGCTCGAAGAGTCCGTCGCGGATCATTACGTCAGCCCCGCCATCGGTCTCCTCGGCCGGCTGGAAAATGAAATGGACAGTTCCCTCGAAATCCAGGGCGTCGCGATTTTCGGCCATGAAGAGGGCCGCGCCGAGCAACATCGTCGTGTGGCCGTCGTGGCCGCAGGCATGCATCCTCCCTGGCCGCGTCGAGCAGTGGGCAAATGCGTTCTTTTCCTCCAGCGGCAGCGCATCCATGTCTGCCCGCAGACCGACGGAACGCCCTCCGCTACCTTTGCGCAGGATGCCAACGACGCCGGTACCCGCCAGACCGCGATGCACTTCAAGGCCGCAGGCGGCGAGTTCTTTTGCGACAACGTCCGCGGTACGGGTTTCCTGAAAGGCCAGTTCTGGATGGGCGTGAAGGTCGCGGCGGATGGCGACCAGCCGGTCGAGGAAGGGTAGCGGAAGAAGATTCATGGCGGCAGGCAACGCTGTTGGATGGGTTGTAGTGTATGCCAGCCCGGCTTGCCGGTGTTCGCAACCTTCCGCTATGCTCGCGGGCATGCGCATCGTCATCATCAGCGGCCTGTCCGGGTCGGGAAAATCGATCGCCCTCAACATCCTCGAGGACGCGTCCTACTATTGCGTCGACAACCTGCCTTCACAAATGTTGCAGACGCTGGTCGACCATCTCGGGCAGCGAGGCTACGACAAGATCGCGGTGGCGATCGACATCCGCGGTGGCGACAGCATCGCCATGTTGCCGCAACAGCTTGCGGAGCTTCGCGCGCGGCAGTTCGAACTCGAATTCCTCTTCCTTGATGCCAAGACCGACACGCTGCTCAAACGCTATTTCGAGACGCGGCGGCGCCACCCGCTGGCCGACGAGCAGCGCACCCTCACCGAGTCGATTGCCGAAGAGCGGCGGCGGCTCGAACGGCTTGCCGAGCTCGGCCATCACATCGATACCAGCGATCTTAAGCCGAACGCCCTGCGCGACTGGATCAGACAATTCATCGTCCGAGACAGCGCCCGGGGACTGACGCTGTTGTTCCAGTCCTTCGGCTTCAAGCACGGCGTCCCGCTCGACGCCGAACTGGTTTTCGACGTACGCTGCCTGCCCAACCCCTACTACGAGATGTCGCTGCGTGCGTTGAGCGGGCGTGACCGGCCGGTGATCGACTATCTCGAAGCAGAACCCGAGGTCGTGCAGATGCGCGAGGACATCGCCCGCTTCGTCGGCACTTGGCTGCCCTGCTACGTCCGCGACAACCGCAGCTACCTGACCGTCGGCATCGGCTGTACCGGCGGCCAACATCGGTCGGTCTATTTCGCCGAATGGCTGGGCAAGCACTTCCGTGAGCACGCGCGGGTGCTGGTCCGGCACCGCGAACTGTCGCCGGAACCGACCGGAAAGCCCTGATGTCCTGGCTTTCGCTGGTCCGTGGCGGCGACTGGCTGATCGCCTTCGTCGGCGCGACGCTCTGTGCGCTTTCTTTCGCCCTGGCCTGGCAAAGCGGAACGGCCGAGAAAGCCATCGTCCGCCGTAACGGCGAGGTTTTCGCGGAACTCGACCTGTCGCGTGACCGTCAGATCGAGGTGTCCGGGCCGCTAGGCACCACCACCATTGCCGTGGTCAAGGGACGCGTCCGCGTCGTTTCCGACCCGGGCATTCACCAGTACTGCGTCCGGCAGGGCTGGCTGGAACGTGCCGGGGAAATCGCCATTTGTGCCCCCAACCAGGTCAGCGTACAGATTACCGGCCGCAAGGAAGCGTATGACTCGCTCAGTTATTAGGCTGACCACCACGCCCGAAGATCACCGCATTGCCCGCCTGGCGGCGGCGGCGATCGGGCTGGCATTGATCGATGCGGCAATTCCGCTGCCGCTGCCCGGGGTCAAGCCCGGATTGTCGAACATCGTCACGCTGATCGTGCTTGCCCGTTTTGGCTGGGGTACCGCCGCATGGGTGTGCGGGCTGCGTGTGATGGCCGGGGGGATTCTGCTCGGCCATCTGCTGTCGCCAGGATTCTTCATGAGCCTCACCGGCGCCGTGGCCAGCCTGCTCGTGCTGGGTGGCGCCGTCCGCCTGCCGCAGCGCTGGTTCGGGCCGGTCAGCTGGAGCATCCTTGCCGCTTTCGCGCACATCGGCGGGCAACTGCTGCTCGCCCGGCTCTGGCTCATCCCGCACAACGGGCTTTTTCTGCTGGTACCTGTTTTCGCCGTCGCCGCCCTCGTCTTCGGTATCATCAACGGCCTGATCGCCGCCCGGCTGCTCGCCGACCCTACCATCATCGCTCCCACGAATCCTCATGGCTAAGACCATCTGTCTCGCTTTCACCGGCGCCTCCGGCATGCCCTATGGCCTCCGTCTTCTCGAATGCCTGCTCGACGCCGGCTCTCGCGTCCAGTTGCTCTACTCGCAAGTCGCGCAAATCGTCGCCCGACAGGAGATGGACGTTGAGCTACCGGCCCGCGCTGCCGATGCCGAAGTTTATTTCCGCAATCGTTTTTCCGGATTGCCGGGAACGCTGGAGGTATACGGCCGCGAAGAATGGTTCGCTCCGGTCGCCAGCGGGTCCAACCCGCCCGAGGCAATGATCGTCTGCCCCTGCACGATGGGCACGCTCGCCGCGATTGCCCAGGGGCTCGCCAGCAACCTGATCGAACGTGCCGCCGATGTGGTTCTGAAGGAAGGGCGCAAACTGATCCTGGTTCCACGTGAAACACCCTTCTCGGTGATCCACCTGGAAAACATGCTGCGCCTGGCGCGCGCCGGCGCCGTCATCCTGCCGCCCAGCCCCGGCTTCTATCACCATCCGCGCCAAATTGGTGATCTGGTCGATTTCGTCGTCGCCCGTCTCCTTGACCAGATCGGTGTCAGCCACACACTGATGGCCCGTTGGGGGGAGCCGGGAGCGACACAGTGAACTGGCTCGGCCGCCTACGCAAAAAATTCGGCGGCAACGTGCCGGCGGAGACTCCTCGACAGACCATTCCGCTGTTTCCGCTCGGCAGCGTGCTCTTTCCGGGCGGAATCCTTTCGCTGAAAGTTTTCGAGCAACGCTATCTGGACATGGCCGCCGATTGCCTGCGGCGGAAGACACCGTTCGGCATCTGCCTGATCGCCAATGGCAAGGAGGTCGGCGCTACGGCGACGCCCCATCCGGTCGGCACCCTGGCGCACGTCATCGACGCCGACATGCAGCAACTGGGTATCCTGTTGCTCAAGGTACGCGGCGGCCAGCGCTTCAGGATCATTGACAGTGCCGCCCAGCCCGACGGCCTGCTGCGCGGAACGGTGGAATTGATCGGCGAACCCGGTGAACTGGCGGTTCCCGACGCACAACGAGGCCTCGTGCCGTTACTGGAAAGAATCGTGAGCGATCTCGGCACGGAAAAAATGCCTGCGCCGCATGAATTCAACGATGCGACATGGGTCGGTTACCGGCTCGCCGAGATTCTCCCGGTCAAGGCACTGGCCAAACAAAAGCTGCTCGAACTCGATGATCCCGTCTCCCGGCTGGAGATCATCCACACCTATCTGGCGCAGCGGCAGCTGGTCAAATAGGCAGCTCCGTCAGAACGTATCCCACGCAAACTTCACGATTAACGAGCCGACCACGATCAGGAATACCCGGCGCACGAAACCACTGCCATGGCGAAGCGCCAGATGCGTGCCGATGAATGAGCCGAGAACGTTCGCCACGGCCATCACGATGGCCGCCACGGGGAGGAAAAAACCGTTCGGGACAAAGTAGCCGATCGCTGCGAGATTGGTCGCCACGTTGACCACCTTCGACGCCGCCGACGCATGCAGGAAATCAAAGCCGAAGAAGCGGATGAACAGGAAGATCAGGAAGCTCCCGGTGCCCGGGCCGAAAAAGCCGTCGTAGAAGCCGATCACGCCACCCAGCAGCAACGCATAAACCAGCTCTGTCACGCCGGCATGCTGCGGGCGGTGGATCGCCCCGAAATCCTTGCGCCAGAAGGTGTAGCCAGCGGCACCGAGGAGCATTACCAAAATCATCGGGCGTAGCAGATCGCGCGGCAACCAGGCGACGGCCATCGCCCCGAGATACGAACAAGCAAACGCCGCAATCGCCGCCGGCAAGGTCGTCCGCCAGGGCATTTTCACCCGCGCCGCGTAGCGCCAGGCCGCATTGGCCGTACCAACGACGCTGGCGATCTTGTTGGTGCCGAACAACGTTGCCGGAACCT
Organism: Propionivibrio pelophilus DSM 12018; assembly: GCF_059569095.1. Lineage (NCBI taxonomy): Bacteria > Pseudomonadati > Pseudomonadota > Betaproteobacteria > Rhodocyclales > Rhodocyclaceae > Propionivibrio > Propionivibrio pelophilus. Next base: position 25,321 of record NZ_JCANUT010000049.1, read on the forward strand.
CCTTCGGGAGAACCGAAAAAATGGCCGGGATCTGGATCAGTCCGCCCCCGCCCACCACCGAGTCGATAAAGCCGGCGAACAGGGCGGCAATGGCAAGAATGACCAGCTGCGATAGCTCGATACTCACTTAACAACCTTTCAATCGGCGAAACACGGAAGTGTAACGCCTGCCTAGGCCGCTATCGAAGCAAAGATGCTTACCGGGCCTGGCCTTCTGCTTACTTGCCGATGCAAAACCGCCCGAAGATGTCGCCCAAAAGGTCGTCGGCAGAATACTCTCCGGTAATGGTGCCTAACGACTGTTGGGCCATGCGCAGCTCTTCGGCGAACAACTCGAGTTGCGGGAGGCAGGTCCGTGCGGCCGCAAGGTGAGTACCTGTTTCAGCCAGCGCACGAAGATGGCGCTCGCGAGCAATGAAAACATCTTCGGCCGGATGCCAGCCGGCGACCCGCAACAACTCCTGCTTCAAAAGATCGATGCCGACACCGCTTTTTGCCGACAGCGAGATGGCAATGCCTTCACAATCGGCGTGCAGTTGCGGCTGCGCTTCCGCCAGGTCAATCTTGTTATTAACGGTAATTTGCGTAAGCCCTTCGGGAAATTTCTTCAATATCACCCGGTCGGCATCCTGAACTCCCTGGCGCGCATCGACGATCAGCACCGCGACATCCGCCTTTTCGATTTCCCGCCAGGTCCGCTCGATTCCGATCCGTTCGACTTCATCATCGGTTTCGCGCAAACCCGCCGTATCGATCACGTGCAGAGGAATTCCCTCCACGTTCAGCGTACTGCGCACGACGTCGCGCGTCGTGCCGGCTACCGGGGTCACGATGGCCAGTTCGTCACCGGCCAGACAGTTGAGCAAACTCGATTTTCCGACGTTCGGCTGCCCGGCGAGGACGACATGCAGCCCTCCCTGCAACAAACGGCCCTGCCGGGCCCGGTCGGTTATCTCGTCCAACTGCAGGCTCAGGCGCTCCAGTCGCCCGAAGGCATCAGCCGCCTCCAGGAAATCGATCTCCTCGTCTGGAAAATCGAGCGTTGCCTCGACCAGTGCCCGCAGTTCGACGAGTTGGTCGAGTACGGTCCGGATTTCTTTCGAGAATCGTCCCTGCAGGGAACGAACGGCGCTGCGGGCCGCAGCGACCGTCGAGGCATCGATCAGGTCAATGACCGCCTCGGCCTGCGCCAGATCGAGCTTGCCGTTGAGGAACGCCCGTCGGGTGAATTCGCCGGGTTCGGCGAGCCGGGCGCCGAGATCGAGGCACCGCGCCAGTAACATCTGCAGCACGACCGGGCCGCCGTGGCCCTGCAATTCGAGGACATCCTCGCCGGTAAAGGAATGTGGGGCGGGAAAGTGCAGCACCAACCCGCTGTCGATGGCACAACCGTCAGCTGCCCTGAAGGTGGCAACGCTAGCTACGCGAGGTGACGGACACTTTCCACACAGCGCCTCCGCCAGGCACTCCAGATCCCGGCCGGAGATGCGCACCACACCGATACCGCCACGGCCAGGGGCCGTGGCGATCGCGGCAATGGTGTCAGGCCTTTGGATCGTTGGCGGCTTTTCCACCACGCTCGATCATCCGGGTGATCTGCCATTGCTGGGCAATGGACAGCGTATTGTTGACCACCCAGTAAAGGACCAGACCTGCCGGGAACCAGAAGAACATGAAGCCGAACGCAAACGGCATGATCATGGTCACCTTGGCCTGGATCGGATCGGGCGGTGTCGGATTGAGCCTGGTCTGGATCAGCATGGTTACCATCATGATGACCGGCAGGATGTAATACGGATCTTGCGACGAGAGATCCTTGATCCAGAACATCCAAGGCGCGTCACGCATCTCAACCGCGCCCAGCAGCGCCCAGTAAAGCGCGATGAATACCGGAATCTGGATCGCAATCGGCAAGCAGCCGCCCAACGGATTGATCTTCTCCGTCTTGTAGAGATTCATCATCTCGATATTCAGCTTCTGCCGGTCGTCGCCGCAACGCTCCTTGAGCGCCTGCAGGCGCGGCGTAATGGTCCGCATCTTGGCCATCGACTTGTAACTGGCCGCCGAAAGCGGGAAGAAAACAGCCTTGATCAGAACCGTCAGAAGAATGATTGCCCAACCCCAGTTGCCGACGATCTTGTGAATGAACTCGAGCAACCAGAAAATTGGCGCAGCGACAATCGTCAGCCAGCCATAGTCGACGACCAGCGGCAGGCCTTGCGCTCCGATACCGCCTTCGGCAACCGGCTTGGCGAGTTGTTCGAGCATCGATTGGATCTGCGGTCCGGCATAAAGCGAGGTCCGAACCACGGCTTTCTCTCCCGGCGCCACCTCCGGCACCGGAACAATCATGCCTGCCGTAACAACCGGATTCACGGTGTTGTCAAGCTTCCGAACGTAGTACTCGCGAGCCAACTTCTCCTGTGGAATCCAGGCGGAAACGAAGTAGTGCTGGATCATCGACATCCAGCCATTGTCAGCTTTCTGCTCGAATTTTGCTTTTCCGTCGAGGATTTCGTCGAACTTGATCTTCTGGAACTTGCTCTGCTCGGTGTAAACAGCCGGCCCGGTATAGGTACTCACCATCCGGCTCTCGCCTGCTGGAGCCTGAATATCGCGCTGCAACTGGTAGTAGGCATGCGCAGCAAGCTGTTTCTGCCCACGGTTGTTGATTTCGTAAGCTACATCGACGAGATAGCTGCCGCGTTTGAACGTGTAAACCTTGGTGACGCTGACTCCGTCCGATCCAGGCGCTTCCAGCCGCAATTCAAGCAAATCTTCGCCGGCGCCCAGTTCACGTTTTCCGGGAACGACGGTGAACAGCGTCTTGTGATTCGGCAGGCTTTCGCCAATCAAACCGCTTTGCGCTGCATAGAGGTGCTTTTCATCGAATAAGCGGAAAGCCTTCGCCTTGTCCTCGGTTGCCTTGTAGTTGTTCAGTTCGAGGCCAACGATATCACCGCCGAGCGAGGACACCTCCGCGACGAAGAGATCCGTTTTGATCTCGACCACTTGGCTGCTTTGCCCAGCTGCGCCCGTAACCGGAACTGCGGTCGAAACCGCTTCAGCCGGAGTGGCAGGTGTCGAACTCGCCGACGGCGTGGGAACAGCCGAGGAGCCAGCCGAGACGGAAGCGGTTGCGGCCGGTGCACTGGCTTGGGGATGGTTGTGTTTCTGCCATGCATCCCAGAGCATTACCAGCGAGAACGAGAAAATGCATAGCAGTATCAGGCGTCGATTATCCATTTACGGCCCAGGTAGAAGAGGTATTAGGGAACTGGATCCACACCACCGGGATTCCAGGGGTGGCAACGAAGGATTCGTTTCAATCCAAGATGAGCGCCTTTGATGGCACCGTATTTTTTTATCGCTTGCGCAGCGTAATCAGAACAACTCGGGTAAAAGCGACAGTTCTGGCCCAGCAGGGGGCTGATTGCGTATTGATAACACCGGATCAGAACCAAAAGCAGTTTCATGGCCTACGTCCAAGAGTGCGCAATCGCTCCAGCAAGCTTAGGATTTCGTCGGTCAAGGCGCGCCGATCCAGCGGCAGAGGTGGCTTGCAAGCCAGTCGAACGATCAAATCCCGCGCGGGCGAATCAGCATGTTGCTTGCGGAATACTTCCCGAATCAAGCGGCGAACCAGGTTTCGATCCACCGAACGACGCAGGAAGCGCTTGGCAACGACGATTCCCAAGCGGGCATCAGCTACCTGTTCATCGCCTCGAGGGCGGTAATGTAGCAGGAAACTGCTGCCTCTAATTGCCTTCCTGAAACTAAAAACGGATGAAAAATCATCCGTTTTAGTCAGTCTGTAGCTTCTGGGGAACGCTTCGGATCGAGTCCGGCGTTGCCCGTTAAGCAGGAGATCGCTCAAACGGCGAGGCGATGCCGGCCTTTGGCACGACGTGCGCGGATCACTGCACGACCGCCACGGGAAGCCATACGGACCAGAAAGCCGTGAGTGCGCTTACGGCGAACTACTGACGGTTGATAAGTGCGTTTCATGTCAAAACCCTTGAAATCGTTGCTAATCGAACCGTAGATTAGACATTGATTCGATTGGTTTTGTCAACTGTGTATTACACCGCGTTCTGTTTAACAGAACTTCCCGGGAAATTATCAAGCATCCTGCGATGCCTTGGTGCTCAACGGCAGTTCGGGAGACTGATTGGAGGAGCGACATGAGAAGACCCCTCTGGCTTTTAATAAGATTCGTATTTATATAAATACTATAAAGATAATCTCAAGAACAATTCTGTGGATAAGGTGAACAATCAATTCTAATTCAGTAACTTGGATACTCTAAACGGATATCAGAAACTCATGTATCGGGCTGTGGATAAAACTGAACAACTTTTTTACCCAGTCAAAAAACTTGAGTTATCGACAATCAAGCCACAGCTTTTTCCCTGAATTCCCACAGCGAGTCGCTAGTCCGTCCTGAATAACGCCCAAGACGATGTTTTAATTGATTAATTTTTCGATTTGACGGGCGCGAATTTGCCGGAAATGAGATAATAACTCCTTGATTCTTTGCAAATTTTTGTGAGTTTTCGATGGGTCCTAAAGGCAAACATCCCTCGACTGGCGATTTGTTCCAGCAGCCCCTGGCAGAACTGATCAACCTCAAACATCCGTTGGTCAAATTGGCCGAGTTGATTGATTGGTCAGTCTTCGAAGCCCGCTGGGCAGTGTTCTTTCCTTCCCGTACCGGGCGTCCGGCCAGTTCGCCGCGATTGATCGCGGGTTTGCT